>RGGS01000024.1 GCA_010024525.1 Verrucomicrobiota bacterium
TAGTCCGCATCCAAAATTCGGCTCCGAGATGCTGCCGTGTTGGTTGACACATTGGTCAAATTGTCCGCCGCATAGTTCAATCGGTTGACGAGCGCACCCAGAGTTCCACGGTAAGCGTTGACCTGCGATAGTGCATCGTCGATATCAGAAATCGCAGCAGAAGCTAAATCCGCTGTGGATACGCCACCCGTACTAATGGCAACGACCCCAGCCATAGAGGCCGCAATATTCTGCGTCGTAAGTGATACGGTATCCCCACTGTCCGCACCTACCTGAAAGTCATAAGACACGGAAGAACCCACCACCTGCATTCCATTCTCATTTCCCAGCCTGAGATCCGTCAAAACGGCATCCACCGACTCACTTTCCAATAGAGCTCTCACCCCTTTGACATCTGCAGTTGTAAAAACCTCGAAGGAATCTTCCAGCACCCTCCGAAGAGCGTCCCGGGTGTTTTTTTCATCGTCCACCACCAGAAGACTGGGTTTTTTTTCAGACATCGGATACCGCCTCTGGGATGGATGACCTTTCCTCCAGGAGGTGAACGCGCTTGTCCAAAAGGGGAATCCGCATCCGAACCATCGCCCCTTTTCCAGGCAGGCTTTCCAACTGCAGGTCCCCTCCATGCTCCCGCATGATTCTTTGCACGATCATCAAGCCCAAGCCGGTTCCCTCATGGCGGGTGGTGAAGAAGGGCTGCCCAAGATGGGGCAGATCTTTTGGGTCGATCCCCGGACCGTTGTCCCGGAATTCCCACACCAGATACGGCTCCTCCCGCCGAATCACCACCCGGATGAATCCACTCTCGCCGACAAATTGCATGGCATTTCTCAGCACGTTATAGATCGCCTGTTTCATCTGACCACGATCCATAGGGACTTTACCCAAGTCTTTGGCCAGCTCTGTTTCCAGGACAATCTTCCGGTCCCGAAGCTCCCCAAGAAGAGGCCTTAACGCTTCCTCCAAGACCTCCCCGGGATCCTCGGGAAATTGACGCAGGGGTTGAGGGCGGATGGCCCTAAGAAATTGAGTAATCAGTCCGTCCAGCCGACCGATTTCCTGTTGGCATATCTCGATAGATTCACGGATTTTTTGGGCGGAATCCTTCCCGATGCCCCGCAGATCACGCTCCATCACCTGCATCTGGAGATGCAAACTGTTGAGTGGGTTTCCGATTTCATGCGCTACCCCGGCAGCCAGCAGGGTGAGCGCCTCTGCCCTTCCAACCTCAACCGCTTCTTCCGTTTTTTCTCTCTCCACGGTGACATCATGAAAAATAGCGACATGCAAGGGTTCGTCCCGTTTTTTATCCAGGGGCACAAGGTAGTAGTTCAATACCCTTTTTTCCGGGTAACTAACCCCAATCGTGCCTGAAGAAACACGGTTTTCCTGAAGAAGTCGCCTCCAGTCAACGCCCTTGAGGCTTCGGGTCAGACTCCATCCGCCCGCCCCGACATCTTCCGGCAGACTTAAAAGCCGGCTGGCCGAGCGATTCCAGTAGGTCAACCTCCCCTCTGAATCCACCACCGCAACCCCTTCCTGAAGGGTGTTGAAGATGCTCTCCAAAAAACCACGATCTTCTGCCAAACGAGCCAAATGGGCCTGCATCTCCCCGGGATTCAACCGCCCGGCACGTTCCAATAGCTTTTCAACAAACGAGGTCTTCATGGCCCCTTTTGATTAAAACCTCAAAACCACCGTTTGAATTTCATCCAAAGCCCCATCCCGATCATCAAGGAAAGAGTAAGGGCCATGAGACCGAGGTAGGCATGCGGGTGTTCCAGTTCAGGCATATGCCGAAAATTCATCCCGTACCATGACCCGACCACCACCGGCGGGATCGTAATGGCGGTCAAAGCCGTCAAAACCTTGATGCCTTCGTTCGCCTCATGGGCCGAACGATTGGTGTAGACATCAAACGCCACCATCATTCGATCGTTACAACCCTGCAATCGTTCATCGATCTGGGTCATGGCATCTTGCACGTCACGAAAATAGGGCAAGGTCATGGCACGGATCAGCTTGGACTCGCCACGGGTCAATCTTGCCATCACCTCCCTTTGGGGTCGCAGGGCCTGGCGTAGGCTCGATAGCCGGCGCCTTGCCCGCAAAATCCGCTTGGAGAGATCCTCTTTCCCCACCCCGGAAAGTGCTTTTTCTTCCACATCTTCCATGTCTTCGGTCAATCCCTCCACCACCGGAAGATAGGAGTCGGCCAACTGATCCAGGATCTGGTGAGCCAAACGGTCAGCGGCCCGAACCGGTTGCCCGGTTCCCTTCATGAGCCGCTCCTTGATCAGCGAGACTCCGGGAATGGGCTCACGGTGGAAGGTCACCAAGAACTCTTTTCCCAGGAAAAGGTTCAACTCGGCAATTTTGAGGGTTTTTTCCGCGGTGATCGCCACACTGTGCATGATCATGAACAAGTAATCCTCGTAATCCTCAATCTTGGGCAACTCACTCAAGGTCACGCAGTCTTCAATCGCCAAAGGGTGAAACTCAAAGAGTAATTCCAACACCTCTTTGGTTTCCTCGGGGGTCGGGGCCGTCAGGTCGATCCATAGGATTAAACCCTTGTCCGCCCGCGCCAAACGCAAAGCCTCCCGTTCCAGGTTGTGTCCCACCTGACGACCCTCATTAAAGACAAAGGATTCGATCACCCTGCGATTATCCCCTTTCTCCTCATCCTCGTCCAAAGTTTTCAGCAGATTTTCGCTCCTCGATTTGGAGAGGATTTCAGGTAGATTTCCAGGATGAAGAACCCTGTGCTCCTGGTGATCCGTGACGGCTGGGGAATCAATCCGGCCGGGAAAGACGGAGCAGAACGACAGGGGGACGCCACCCTTCTTGCCCGTACACCGGTTCACGACCGGCTCTACCGGGAATATCCGGGCTCCCGCCTGCAAGCCAGCGGGTTGGTGGTCGGATTACCGGAGGGACAAATGGGGAATTCCGAGGTCGGCCATCTGAACCTGGGTGCCGGCCGCATCGTGTATCAGGAATTGACCCGGATCAACCTCGCCATCTCGGAAGGGAGATTGGCCAAGGACCCTGTTCTGCAAGATGCCTTTCGCTCGATCAGATCCCACCGCCTCCACTTGATCGGTTTGGTTTCGGATGGGGGCGTACATTCCCACATCGACCATCTTCTTTCTCTTATGGAGATTGCCTCCCAATCGGGCATTCGGGAGATCTACATCCATGCCATCACGGATGGGCGCGACTGCTCCCCGACGTCCGGAAGAGAGTTTGTCAGGACCATAGAACAGAAAGCCGCCACCCTCCCGGGATGTAGGCTCGTGACAATCGTAGGTCGCTACTACGCGATGGATCGGGATAAACGTTGGGAAAGAGTGAAGCTGGCCCGCGACCTTATGGTCGATGGCATCGGCGACTCATCTCCCAGTGGAGCCGAGGCCCTGGCCCAATCCTATGCCCGGGGAGTTACGGATGAATTCATCAAGCCTATCCGGATCCAGGGAACCAGCGGGCCCTTAATCCAGGAGGGAGACACCCTCTTTTTCTTTAATTTCCGAGCCGATCGCATGCGACAAATTGTGCGTGCTTTGGCGGATCCGTCGTTTGATTCTTTCACTTCAACTCGGGCTCCCAAGATCAAAATCATTACCCTGACTCCCTACGAGGGGGATTTCGTCCGTTTGGGAATTCGGCATCTGTTTTCCCCGTTGGAGATGAAGGAACTTCTTGGGGAGGTCGTCGCCGCTCACGGTCTTTCGCAGGTGCGCATGGCGGAAACCGAGAAATACCCACACGTCACCTACTTCTTTAACGGAGGCAAAGAAACCCCGAATCCCAAGGAAGAACGGGTGCTGGTTCCTTCCCCCAAGGTCGCCACCTACGATCTCCAGCCGGAAATGAGCGCCGTTTCCCTGACCAACCTGGTGGTGGAGCGGATCCAAAAACGCCTCGATGACCTCATCATCCTCAATTTCGCCAATCCGGATATGGTCGGCCACACCGGTGTGCTGGCAGCCGGTATCAAGGCGGTGGAGACAATCGATGCCTGCGTGGGACGGGTCTTGGAGGCTTTGGCCAAGGTGCAGGGGAAAGCCTTGGTGACGGCCGACCATGGTAACTGTGAACAGATGAAAGAGCCGGATGGCTCACCTCATACGGCCCACACCACGAACCTCGTCCATTGTCTCTATGTCGCTCCAGATTCCAAAGAACGTCAGATGGCCGATGGAATTCTGGCCGACGTCGCACCCACCCTGCTGGAGATGTTGGGCCTCCCAAAACCGGCTGCCATGACCGGCACTTCCTTGCTTCGTCGGCTTTGACCGTTGTCCTCCGGTGGATTTTCCAAAGCAAAGGTTGAGCGGTTGGGCAGTATTTGATCTCGATGGAACTCTGGCCGACTCTTTGGCGGATATTTCCCGGGCGCTTGGTCGTGTTCTAAAGAATCATGGACGTTCACCTGTCTCCTTGGCGGAGACCAGAGACCTGATTGGCAAAGGTCCACGAACCCTGATCGAAAGGGCCTGGATCGCCACGGGCGATCCCGCCGATCACGATTTGGCAGAAAGTCTCACCTTGGAATATCTCCGGGAATATCGGTCCAACCCCAAAGGCGGAACCCTGCCCTTTCCGGGCGTTCAGGAAGGGCTTCGCCGATTGGCCTGTTTGGGTTGGCAAATGGGTGTTTGCACCAACAAGGATGGCCGGACCGCGCGGGCCTTGGTGGAGGAATTGGGTTGGAGCAACTGGATCAAAGTTGTGGTCAGCGGAGAGGAAACAGTCCGCAAACCCGATCCCCTCCCCCTTCACTTGGCTCTTCGACGATTGCGTGCACCCGCTGGAAGACATCTCTTTGTCGGGGATAGTGAAATAGACCTGCGAACCGCCCGCAATGCCTGTATCGAGGGCGTGTTTCTTGGCCACGGGTACGGAAGTTTCGGAAACATGAGTCGGGATGGAATGCACTTCATGGAAACGGCGACGGAGATGTTTTCATGGATGGCCCGATCCGGTCCCGGGCCAAAACGCATCTCACCCACCACGATTTGCACATTCGCCAAAATGCCTTGGGTTTTCTAATTTTGCTTTTGGGATATGAAAAAGATACCTCACAAGAAGAATTCTTCCTCCTCCGTGCTGGCCATGACGGCCAATGAAATCCGCATCGAACAGGCGGAACGGAGACTGTACGCCATCTTGGATCGTCAGACACGCCTGATCGAGGGATTGATGAAAGCCGTCAGACCAGACGATCTGGAGGAAGACCTGCAAAAGAATCTTAAAGAGACCAACGGAATGTTGGACGATTGCTTTTGGCAGTTCGTGGGCCCATTGGAGCCCGGAGACCGGGTCGTTTCCGCGTATGACGAAACCATGCGCGAGGGCACCATCGTGCAGATTCAGAAGGAATCGTCCCACAAGGACTACGGATCGGCTCTGGTGGAGTTTCCGGGAGATCCGGCAAAAACGATGGACGTGTGCGAACTGGTGAAGGTCCGGGGTCAGGTTCTCCCTGGCGACACCGTGGTGCCGGGTCCAAATTAGGAAACGTAATGCGCTATAACTTTCGCAGGGCAGGTATTCCGTAGGATTTTCCCAGTTGATCACCGCTGGATTTCACCTCCGAGGCGTCCAGCACGAGTTTTCCGGGATCATCCATGAATTCAAATACGAGATCTCCAGCGGAGACCGCATCCGCAATCGAAGCCAGATCCTCAAGACTGCCCACCGCTTGTCCATTGCACCTCGTCAACACCAGACCCGATAAGTGCTGGTAACCGGCGGTCATGGACGAAGGTAAAACTTGGCTGAGAAAAACGATTTTCTTTTTCGGATCCAGTTTCATTTCCTGTTGGAAACTAAAGAGCTGAACCAGACGCTGCGGAGCCCGTTCCGACCACTTGTCCCCCCACTCCTGAAGATACGTGCCCGTTAGCTCCTGAAACACCAACCCGCCCAAAATAAGATATCTCGGCGCGACATCAAATTGCAGGGTGGGAACGGCCACTTCATCGCGGGCTCTGCGATCATAAACCCCGGTCAATTCCATCTCGTTGCCATTCCTGGAGATTTTAAACTTGGCACTCGACCCGACATGGGGTCGTGTTCGGACAAGATTTCCAATGGAGGTGGGACCATACAAGGAGTCGCGGTAGTTTCCGTCCTCGTCGAGTTTGAAACCATCCACCGATAGCAACACATCGCCCTCTTTCAGTCCGGCCCGGCCTGCGGTCCCGATCGGGTTGACCCTGGTCAGCAGAATTCCGCCTGTGAGGGGTGCCTTGACTTCCTCCCTTAAGTTTGGGTCACGTAAAGTTGACCAGCTCACACCCAAAGTGGGAAATCCTGCATACTTTCCATCCGCGGAGTCTTTTAGAAAGTGCTCAATCATCGGCACCGGGATGGCAGTTCCCTCTTGGGAATCACGGTCATAGGCCATCATCATGCCGGACAGCATCCCGTTTCTCATCAACGGGAGGGTGTAGCTGTCATCCCGTTTCGGCAGGGAAACCCGGACCCCGTAGACCAAAAATCCAGCCTCATCGGAGGGGTAACGCCCCACTCCCGCAGACAGAATTTCCGCCTGATTCCGAAGCATCTCCCCGTTCCGTTCCAATTGCCAGACCTCGGCGGTATCGCCCGCCTTCAGATGAGGGCCAAGACCGACACCGGCAAAGCCTTTTAGAAACTCAGGGTCAGTCGGCTTCAGCAAGGCCAGATTGGCCTCATAATCGATGGCTTCTAGTTCAGCGGAGCACTTTTCTGCCGACCCGGGTTTTTCCAACCCCACCTCCGTTCGGTTGGCCACTAGAGAGGCGGTGACCAGAACCCTGCCTTCGGGCAGAACCACCCCCGTTCCACTCAGCCCAAAGGGGGATTTTTTTTGCCAAGGCCGAAACTGGTCAAACGGCTGGATCGAGGTCCTGACACGCACGAGGGAACCCCGCAAATCGGTGGATGTCGCCGCCTGCGCTCCTAGCCCGACTCCCAACGACAACCACAAAAGAAGTCGCAAAAACGCGGTCATTTTGTCTCCGTCCGGGAATATGAGCCCTTGGCCAAACGGCGCCCGATCACTTCGGTGCGACTTGCATCGGAGATGCCATATTGTGCCATGATTCTGGGCATGGCCTGATCCACCTCGGCCTTCTTGAGAACCGCCGGTCGTTGATCCCCTTCGAAACGGATCACGGTCCGTTCCCCGCCCTCCCGGAGAGCCGGTTCAACATCGGCCAAAGTCCGGATTCGCGTTCCATTGATCTCCCGAACCACCTGCCCCGCCAATCCCCGCAGATAAACGTTCAAAGGATCCGGCAGGACGGAGGCAAGAATCACCGGCTCGGGTGTTTCCCGGTAGATCTGATCCTGTCCAAAAAGGGAGTAAGTCTGCCGCAGGCGGAGGTCGGCCGATCCCGCCAGTACCCCCATCAGATTGGTGGTGAGCGGTTGGAAGACCAGACCACCATAAAGCACATACCGGGGCGGTGGCTCATAGAGAACCTCATACATGGAAAACATTTCCGCCGGCCGAAGCTTCAGGGTGGCTTTTTCCAGTTTGTGTTTTCTCCAAACCTCTAACGCCACCGGATCGCCGGCAAACTTTCGCTCCACAATCTCCTCAAGCTGGACCGGTTGACCTTGGAGCCGGACAGAGCCGTCGCTTTCGATCGGGTGCCCATCGATCGAAAGAAGCACATCCCCTTTCTGCAGGATGCCATCCGAAGATCCTTCGGAAAAGATATCGGTCACCACCACTCCCAATCCGTCGTTCGGTCGCCCCAGATATTTCCTCATCGCCGGATTTTCCAGCGTCATCCAACGGATGGCGATGTCGACATAATGGTCGTACGTCCCGTCCTTCACATCCTGGAGAAAACGGCGGATCACGGGTGTTGGAATCATATACCCGACGTTCTGCGCCACGTCCCCGCGGAACCCCTGGAAGGCTACCCCCACCACCTTGTCAGCCTGTATCACCGGTCCCCCGCTGTTTCCGGGATTGATGGCCGCATCGATCTGGATGGCCAGATGGGATTCACGTCCGGAGTGGGTGTAGGCATTGTAATCAATCCGGCTAACCACCCCCCGGGTCACGGAGAGACGATCCCCGCCAATGGGGAACCCGTAAACACTCACCACCGATTCCAGTTGGGGAATATCCCCCAGCGACAAAGCCGTGGTTCCTTTGAAAAATTCCTTGTCCTCCACCTCCACCATGGCCAAGTCGCAGTCATGGGCGACAAACTTCACTTTGGCGGGATATTTGCGGGGATCCGCCTCCCTTTGCACTGTGATATAACGCGCGCCGCTGATCACATGGGCGTTGGTGAGGATTCTTTTGCCTGAAATGACAAAACCCGCACCGCGAGCCGAACTCACCGTTCCGGGGTTCCAAGGCAATCGGTAATCCCAGGTCTGGGAGGTCACCTCAACCATGACGACATTTTTCTTGGCCTCGGTCAGTTGCCCGTCCTGACCGCAACCACCCAAAAGACCGCCGAGCAACCAGACGGACAAAACTTTGCGCCCAAGACTCATCCGGATATTTTTAGCCTTAACCGCCCCTCAAACCAACCCTTCTTCTTGGGGGTCGGTCCGGGTCAACTTTCCATTTCAGGGATGTTCTTTCCCTGAATCTTGATCCTAATCTAGCGCTATGAACCCCTGGATCATTCTGTCTTTGGCCATTGGGCTGGAGGTCTGCGGCACCGTCTGCCTGAAGCTATCCCACGGCATGACCCGTCCCCTGCCCGTGGTGGGAGTGGTGGGATTCTATCTCTCCACCTTCACCCTGATGTCGGTTTGCCTGAAACATCTTGAGGTGGGCACCGTGTACGCTGTCTGGTCCGGAGCCGGAACCGCCTTGGTCGCCATGATTGGAATTCTGTATTTTGGGGAAAACTTCACGTGGCTGAAGATCCTCGGTCTCTCCCTGGTGATCGCCGGCGTGTTTCTGCTCCACCAAGCTTCCTCCTAAAACCAAACTGGCCCGTTTCTTGGCCAGCCTCTATCTCCCCCAAGTTTGAAACGGGCTGACGCCGCTTCCCCGGCGAATCACCTGCGATCAGATCGTCCCGAAGATCCTGTCACCGGCATCGCCCAGTCCCGGCAAAATATAGCCATGGGAGTTCAGCTTGCGGTCCAGGGCCGCGGCGTAGACCGGGATGTCGGGATGATGACGCTGAAAACAGCGCACCCCCTCGGGAGCCGCCACCAGGCACATGAAGCGTATCGATCTGGGTTTCGCTCCTTTTAATCGATCGGTTGCCGCCACCGCGGAATTTCCCGTGGCTAACATTGGATCCATCAGAATCAGATCCCGGCCTTTCAGGGTCTTGGAGGCCTTAAAATAGTACTCCACCGGCTCCAAAGTCCGATGATCCCGGTAAATCCCGATATGGGCCACGCGGGCGGACGGAAAAATGCTCAGCATCCCATCCAAAAGCCCCATCCCAGCCCGTAAAATCGGAACCAACACCATTTTTTCCCCTTTGAGGACCGGAGCCGACATCGACTCCATGGGGGTCATGATCTTTTTGCGTGTCAGTGGTAAATTCCTCGTCACTTCATAGGACATCAACATCGCCACCTCTCTGGCCAAAGCACGAAACTCGGTGACACTGGTCCCCTTCTGCCGCATCAAGGTCAGTTTGTGCTGCACCACGGGGTGCCGGATCAGATGGAAGTTGAGGCTCATGCCCTCGTCAGACGTTGAAACGGAATTCCATCACATCCCCGTCCTGCACCACATACTCTTTGCCTTCGACCCGCAACTTGCCGGCTTCACGTACCTTCAACATGGTTCCCGCCGCCTGCAGGTCGGAAAAGGCAACCGTCTCGGCCGCAATAAAACCCCGCTCGAAATCGGTATGGATGACCCCGGCGGCCTGCGGAGCCTTGTCCCCGGTATGAATCGTCCAGGCCCGCGTCTCCTTGGGACCGGTGGTCAGGTAGGTCCTTAGCCCGAGAAGCTCGTAAGTGGCTCGGATCAACGCACCTACCCCCGACTCCTTCACACCCAATCCCGCCAAATATTCTTTGCCCTCCGCCTCCGGAAGGTCCACCAGCTCCGACTCGATCTGGGCGCTGACAATCACTGATTTGCTGGAGAGACGAGTCCGGCAGTAATCCTCCACTTTCTTGACCTGCTCGCCGGTCTTTCCGGAACGCTCCCCCCTGGTGAGCGCCCCTAACTCTTCCTCCTTCACGTTGCAGGCAAAAAGAGTCGGCTTGGAGGTCAGGAGAAAGAAACCCTTGGCCAATTTGGCTTCGTCCGGGCTCATCTCGAGGGTTAACGCCGGTAAATCTTTATCCAAATGATCTTTGAGACGCGCCAGCAGTGCCAACTCCGCCTTGGCGATGGCATCCCCCTGCTTGGCGGCCTTCCCCGGTTTATCCAACCTCTTGGTCACGGAACCCAGATCAGCCAACACCAGCTCGGTGATGATGGTTTCAATGTCACGCAAGGGGTCCACACTGCCGGCCACGTGGTGGATATCGGCATCCTCAAAACAGCGAACCACCTGAACGATTGCATCCACTTCCCGGATATGCGTCAGAAACTGATTACCCAACCCCTCCCCTTGGCTGGCTCCCTTGACCAGACCTGCGATGTCGACCAGCTCGATGGTGGCGGGCAGGGTCTTTTCACTTTTGGACATCTGGGCCAACCAGTCCAAACGGGTATCCGGCACGGTGACGATGCCAACGTTGGGCTCAATGGTGCAGAAGGGATAGTTGGCGGCCTGGGCTTTGCGCGTGCGTGTGACCGCGTTGAAGAGTGTGCTCTTCCCCACATTTGGAAGTCCAACGATGCCGGCACGAACCATGGCGCATCCTAACCCCAGATCCCACCGCAATCCAAGCCGGGCTTAGGCCCGGCCTAAGGGTTTGAAGCCGAGCCTAGGCCCGGCCTCCAAGAATCGTTACCAGTGGCCGTGGTCGCCGGCCTTGAGCTCGGAAATGAATTCCACCAGCAGCAACACACAACGCTCCACATCCTCCAGATCCACCACCTCGCTGGGAGTATGCATGTAGCGTAACGGAATGCTCACCAGTCCGGTGGCCACTCCGCCCCGGACCATCTGAATAGCTCGTGCATCCGTTCCGGTGGGCCTGGGATCCGCTTCCACCGATACGGGATTCCGGCCTGTTCCGCCGCATGTTTCAGCCGGGAAAAAACCTCCGGGTTGATATTCGCCCCGCGACAAA
>RGGS01000231.1 GCA_010024525.1 Verrucomicrobiota bacterium
GTTGGCCACCCGCGAGGGAAGCCTTTTCCGCCTGTTTGTGGGCCTGGCCTTGCTGGCCCTCTGGCTGTCGCAAGGTCCTTTTTCCGTCTTCACCGGGACCCGTGAGTTTTTGCAAGGCTCTGCCCAGGCCCCGGATTGGCTCATCGCTCTGATGTGGTTGATGACCCTGATTCCCTTGGTTCTCATCCCCATGATTCTCCCCGAAGGGTCTCACCGCCGGTCTTGGGCCGCCTTGGTGATCCTGATTTACCTGTTTGTGCCCGGCTTTGTGTTGCTGGAGAAAATCTCCATCTACCGCGATATCCGGGCCCCGTGGGGATTTTGGGAGATGGGCTTCTTTACGGCGGCAGTCGCCGGCGCACTGGCCCTACAAAAACTTTGGGAAGGCTGGGAAAATCAGTGGTACCGGTATCCCTTGGTCGCGCTGGCAGGCCTGGCTCTTTTCGTTGATTCCGGGGTTTACTTGGCGAAGTTTTTTGCCCCCGGGCTCCCGGTGCAAACCTTCGCGGATTTTGATCGATCCCAGGAGTACCTGCGCGCCTCGCCGATCGAGGGGCGGGTCTACCCCTTGTCGGGAAGATATTTTTACCTGCGAACGCCGATGCAATCAGGGCGCAGCCTTAATAGCGAGGCCTCTTGGGCGCATTTTCAACTAATGGGGACACGGGCCCTGTTGGATGGCGCGAATGCATCCTTACCCACCATGCAGACCTATATGCGGGTAGCGGGGATTTCGCATGTCCTCCTGGATAAACAAGATCCGTTCACACCCCAGGAATTCCAAAACGCCTTTGCGCAGATGTATCCCACCGGTTTTGACTCGGAATACATCCGGGTGCTGGAAAACAAGGACTCATTGTCGCCCGCCTTTTTTGCCCGGGAATACCTGGCCATGGATCCAGGCACGGAAAGGCTCGCTTCCGGATTTCTGGATTTGGCCGGGAAAATTAATGTGGTCCCTGTCGAGCTGGATCCTAACGAGCGCAGTTACCCTTTCCTCGCGGGCATGGGCTCGGCCAAGGGCGAGGTACAGCTCACCCCAGACTATGCCCAGGCGATCGGAGTTCCTTTTCAAAGGGTTCCTTACCGAGAGCCTCGCAACAATCCCTCCAAGATGGTTTTTGACCCCGCAGGGGCAAGGGAGGGGTGGCTGGTCGTTACGGAAGCTTGGCACCCTGACTGGCATGCCTACGCATCCGGGGCGGCGTTGCCGGTTCGTAAGGCCTTTGGCGGATTGATGGCGGTGAATCTGACGGGAACCCAGGGCCCGGTGGAGTTTATCTTTCAGGCCCCGCGTTGGTATGATCTGTGTGTTTGGATCTCCGGAGTCTCGTGGGTGGGAGTGGTGGGGTTGCTCATCCTCATGCCCATGCCTTTCGTGCCCCAAGGATGGAAGGAATGGTGGACGGGAGGGAGTCGACCCAAGGCGAGCGGGATCAAACCCAAGTCCTCTTCGATCGGGAAAACAGTGGTGGTGGTCCCCACCTACAACGAGCGCGAGTCGATCCCCAAGGTCCTCGACCGGGTACTGGGGCTTGCCCGCAAAGTGGATGTTTTGGTGGTGGATGATGGATCCCCCGATGGTACGGCAGAACTCGTCAAATCCCGCCCGGAATTCAACAAACGTATTTACCTTCTGGAGGGCGAGGGCAAAGCCGGGCTGGGCACGGCCTACCGGAAGGGTTTCCAGTGGGCTCTCAAGCACGGTTACGGAGCCGCCGTGGAAATGGATGCCGACCTGTCCCACGATCCCGATGACATCCCCAAACTGCTGGATGCCTTGGAGCAGGGAGCCCATCTGGCGGTGGGATCCCGGTATCTTGGGGGAGTCTCCGTATTGAATTGGCCAAGGCGGAGAATCCTGATCAGCACGCTTGGCGGTTGGTATGTCCGCTTCCTGACCGGATTGGCATTAACCGACCCCACAAGCGGCTTCAAGGCGATCCGGGCGGAAGTTCTGCGCGATTTGGATTGGGGCAGGGTCGGTGCCGAGGGGTACGCCTTTCAGATTGAGCTTCACCATGCCGCCTGGAAGCAGGGGTATGTGGTTCGGGAGATCCCGATGGTCTTCACGGAACGGCGGGAGGGGGAATCGAAAATGTCGGTGGGGATCTCTCTTGAGGCAGCCTGGCGGGTTCTCCGCCTGGCACTCGCCGGTTAAGCCAGGTTGCTTTCTGGGGCGCGTCAGGCGCCGTTGGAAAGCGGTATAAGAAAAAACACGAGTCCCGCAGGCCTTGCTTAAGCGGGGCCGTGACGACCAGGTGCGGCAGCTTGGCCGAAAGCAGTGTCTTTAAAGAGTTGACCTATTTTCGCTCAATCTTGGCACCCAGACCGCGAAGCCGCTCCTCGATCCGGCTAAAGCCGCGGTCGATTTGGCCGATGTTTCGAATCTCCGATTCTCCCTCCGCGCAGAGAGCGGCGATGAGAAGGGCCATGCCGGCACGGATATCCGGGCTGGCCAGCTTGGCCCCGCGGAGTTTGTCGGAGCCTAGCACCACGGCACGGTGGGGATCGCAGAGGATGATCCGCGCGCCCATCTCGAGAAGTCCGTCGACAAAGAAGAGGCGGGATTCAAAAAGTTTTTCATGAATCAGGACAGTGCCTTTGCACTGGGTCGCCGTGACCAAGGCCACCGAGGTCATGTCGGCGGGAAATCCTGGCCAAGGGGCGTCGGCAATGTGAGGAACTGCGCCGCCGAACTCCTTCTCCACCTCGAGCTTTTGGTTTTTTGGGACCCGGATGTCCTGGCCCTCGATCTTTGTTTCAATGCCGAGTCGGGAAAAGGTCTGTAAAATCATACGCAAATGCTGAGGGGCGGCATTTTTGATCTGTAACTCTCCGCCGGTGACGGCCGCCAGGGCCAAAAAGGAACCGGCCTCCAAGTAATCCGGGCCAATCCGGTGGGTCGCACCCTTCAGGGATTTTACCCCTTCGACGGTCAGGGTGTTGGTGCCGATTCCCGAAATCCTGG
>RGGS01000232.1 GCA_010024525.1 Verrucomicrobiota bacterium
CCGAGGGTTCCTTTTTGCAACAACTCATGAAACTCCGGCGCCTCAATCCGCCTGCCAGCCAAAACCTTCCTGACGCTGTAAGTCCCATCCAAAGTCCGGTACTCCCGTAGGGTCTCCTCGAACTCCTGACCGGTCTGCGGGTCCTTGAAATCCAGCTTTCGCAAGACGTGATCCTTGTCCTGGAACACACGGGCTTTTTCCACAATCTCGCTGGCCACTTTCTGAATCTCCTTCATGAATTCCGTGCGCTTCATTCGTCCATGCTCGATTTCCTTGAGCTTATGCTCCCACTCCCCAGTCAGTTCCGGAGAATGCAGGATTTCGATCCCCAGGGCGTCCAGCGTCTCAAACAGCCCAAAGGCCTTGGCCGTCGGCATCAACTCCCGGCCCATCCGGCGCACGTACTCCTCGGAAATCAATGTCTCGATCGTGGCAGCTCGGGTGGCGGGGGTGCCCAGCCCTCGTTCACCCATGGCATCGCGCAGGGCCTCGTCGTCCACCAGTTTTCCCGCCCCCTCCATGGCGCTCAACAAGGTCGCTTCCGTAAATCTCGCCGGCGGCTTGGTCTGCATCCCCTCGGCCAAAATGGCGACCGTCTTTACTTTTTCCCCATCCTGAACCGGTACCAGCAGCTTGCCTTCCTCCCCGCCGCCTTCCTCCACTGCCTCTTTCCCGTATACCGCCAGCCATCCGGCCTCTTTAAGAATCTTGCCGTCGGTACGGAAGGCATGCCCTTCCACCCGGGTAATGCGGTTGGTCACCTCATAAATCGCCTCGGGGTAAAACACCGCGATAAAACGCCGGACAATCGCCGCATAAACTTTGGCTTCGATCTCATCCAGTTTGGCCGGGATCTGCTGGGTCGGAATGATGGCAAAGTGGTCGCTGACCTTCGCCCCGTTAAAAACCCTCTTGGTCGGCTTCAACCATCCCTTATCCAAAACGGTCTTAGAAAATTCCCCATACTCGCTGCCGTTCAGATTTTCAAGGGTGGCCTGGACTACGGGAAGATAATCATCCGGCAGGTAGCGGGAATCGGTTCGGGGATAGGTGATCGCCTTATGCTTTTCGTAAAGCGCTTGGGCGATCTGCAGGGTGCGCCGAGCAGAGAGCCCAAACCGGCTGTTCCCATCTCTTTGCAGGCTGGTCAGGTCATAAAGGAGTGGGGAAAGCTGCTTGGCCGGCTTCTTTTCATCATGCACCTCGCCGGTTTTGCCCTTGCACTCGTCCACGATCGCTTCAGCACTCTTTTTGCTCCAGAGACGTTCAGGCTTCTGGTCCGCCCCGCGGTCGGCCGCCTTCTTGTCCGCCAACTTCTCGTCAAACCATCGCCCCTCATACTCGCCGGCCTTCGCACCAAAGGTCGCATGCACTTCCCAGAAATCCTTCGGCACAAAAGCCCGGATCTCATGCTCGCGGTCGACCAAAATACTCAGGGTGGGAGTCTGCACTCGGCCTGCCGTCGTCAGGAAGAACCCACCCCCCTTGGAATTTAGCGCCGTTAAAGCCCGGGTGGTATTGATTCCCACCAACCAATCGCTCTCCGAGCGCGACTTGGCGGCATCCAATAAAGGCTCCATCTCCTCCCCTTTGCGTAGTTTGGTAAAACCTTCCCGGATGGCTGCAGGGGTCATCGATTGAAGCCAGAGACGTTGCACGGGTTTCTTGGATTCCGCCGCTTCCATCACATAGCGGAAGATCAGCTCCCCCTCCCGCCCGGCGTCACAGGCGTTGATCACGCCGGTCACATCCTTCCGCTTGAGGAGTTTTTTCAGCAACTCAAAGCGCGGGGCCGTTCGCTCAATGACCTTGAGCTTAAATTCGTCTGGCAACACCGGAAGACTCTCAAAGCTCCACTTTCCCTTTCCTTTTCCATATTCGGTCGGCTTGCACAGCTCCACCAAGTGACCGATGGCTGAACTCAAAACATACTGGTCGGATTCCCAGTACTCCCCCTCCTTCTTAAAACCCGTAAGCACCCGGGCCAAGTCATTGGCCACGCTTGGCTTCTCGGCGATGATCAGTTTCTTTGCCATGGGTTAGTCTATGCGGGTGAAGTACTTACCGGGCATTTGTCGCACCCGGCGTTTCATTTCTAGTTTTAAAAGGGTGGCCGACACCACCGGGGATGGCAACCCGCATTTTCGGGTTAACACATCCATATGCATCTCCTCTCGGCCAAGCGCCTCCAGCACCTTTCTCTCCTGCTCCCCTAGGTTGCCCGGAGGCGGGTTGGGGGAGGGCATTTCCGATGGGGGAAGCAGAAACTCAAACTCCGCCAACACATCCTCCACCGACTCCACCAACCGGGCCCCGTCCTTTAAAAGCTGGTGGCAGCCCCCGGATTGCGGGTGATCGATTCTTCCCGGCACCGCAAAAACCTGACGCCCCTGTTCCAAGGCCTGCTTGGCAGTGATCATCGCCCCACTGGCCCGGGCCGCCTCGATCACCAACAATCCCTTGCTCAACCCGCTGACAATCCGGTTGCGCATCGGGAACGTTTGCCGATCCGGAGCCGTCCCGAGGCAGAATTCACTCATCACACAACCGCCGGACTCCTCCATCTTTTCCGCCAACGCCCGGTTCTCCGCCGGATACACCTGATCCATCGAGCAACCCAAAATTGCCGCCGTCTTTCCCTTGGCCGCCAAGGCACCCTGATGCGCCGCGGTATCGATCCCACGGGCCAGACCGCTGATCACCCCCACGCCAGCATAGGCCAATTGATACCCCAGCTTTTTTGCCAACTCGATCCCATAGCCCGTGGCCTCCCTTGTTCCCACCACCCCGATCGAAGCTCCTCGCACCGCCTCCAGATTTCCACGGTAGTACAAAACCATGGGTGGATCGTGAATCTCCCTTAAAAGAGCCGGATAGGATGGATCCTCCACATCGATCACCTGAAGCCTCAACTGCTCGATCTGTTTCAGCTCCTTCGCCAGATCAAAACCTTTTTCCCAGCCACGGATG
>RGGS01000233.1 GCA_010024525.1 Verrucomicrobiota bacterium
GCTGTTTTGACAGATGAGTCGGAGATGGCGGGGCGGGAATTAGCAGCTTTCAGCACAGCGGCCTGATCGGCTGAAGTGGCTTCTGGTTTGGCTTGAGCCGGAGGTTGGGCGGCAGCCTTGGCAACCGCGGCGGCAATCTGAGCCTCCTCGACATCCTTCTTATATTTGGCCAAGGAGGGAGGAAGGTCGGAAATGCCCTCGCCGGAGGCAAAGGCAAGAGCCCGATCGCCCAACCCAAGCTCTTTGGCCGCCTCCGGAAATTCTTTCAGTGTTTTTTCATAAAAATCCATGGCCGTCTTCGTTTTGTCGTCCCGCCGGGCAAGTTCCGCGTACTTCATGAGGAGTCTCAGTCGGTCGCGGGGTTCCTGATCTCCCACCAAGTCCAAAGTCTCGTCGTACAGATGAGCCGCGTCCTTTTTCTCGTTCAAATCCCGGTAAATGTCCGCGCAACCCTCCAGCACGATCGCGTTTTTGGGAAAGTCTTCGAGGAGTTTGTTCACGGCGGCCCGAGTTTCAGACAGGGAACCGGCATTCGCAAGAAGACGGGCTTTCCGCAGGCGCAACCAAGGGAGATCCGGTGAATTGGTTGTCTGGGCGGCATCCAGATTCTCGAAAAAATTCCGTGGGAACGGCCGATAAAGGGGGTCCCCGACAAAAGTTACCATCCAAGAGAGAGCAAGTTGGGACTGGTAGGCGGATTCGGCAAAAGAAAGTCCAGAAAGAAGGCTGCTGACAAAGAGGCTGATATCGGGAGTGAAGCGAAGGTAGGGCTCGTAAACGGCTCCCATGGTCGCCGTGGCCCCGTGGGCGAGCAGGGGACCGACCCAGTTCTTGGTTTCGGAGCGGACGGTTTCAGCGCTGAAGGAGTGAATATGGTAAGCGATGGCCCCCCGACGAAAACGGGCCGAGGAGTTTTCGAAAGGTCCACGGAAATCACCGGTGTACCATCCGGCGTAAAAGGCAATCTGATCCCAGGGGGCAAATTTGGAAACCACCTCGGGACGTCGATCGACTTCCACGTCAAAACCGCGGGCCTGAAAAAGGAGCGCGGAGCGTTCGATCCAGTTATCCCCGAGCCAATAAGGATCCTCTTTTTTGTCGATGGAGCGGATGTCAAAAAAAGCACGCCCGGTTAGCTCTGTTTTTTCGGTCTCAACGGCATCCTGGATCATTCTTCGGACCATGGCCGGCGTCGGGGCATCCAGACGGCAGACCATGATGAGGTAATTGGCAAAGAACTGCCCAAAAGGTCGAATACGTTTGTCGGCAAAGTAGGGGTTGGCAATCAAGCCGTAGAGCGGAAGCCCGGTGATGGGGAGAAGAGCCAGTTCGGAGTCAACAGCCGCGGCATTGGCGCGGAGTTGGGGCATGAGGTTTTCCGGGGCCAGAATTGCGGGATCATCGGCGATTTTGAGTGGGATTCCCCGCATGAGAACCATAATCCATATGGGATTTTCCTGGGCTTGCTGTACGGGAACCGAGCTTTCGATGCCCAGAATCGGGTTGGAGAGAAAATTCTCCGTCCGTTTCATCCAGCCCCTGGAGGTAAAGAGTTCCTCCAGCGGTTTTCGAATCCTGGCATCAAATTCCGCCCGGCTAATTTCTTCGGTGATCGGGCTATCGAGGCCAAAGACGCGGTCAGGTGGAATGGATCGTGCCTTGGCGTAAAACTCAGCGAGTGACTGGGAATCAGGGTCGGCACGGTTAAATACCACGAGGGTATGAGCCGCCAAATCGGGTTGATCAGGGTTGGAGGGAGGTGGGGTATCTGCCCCGGACCCCATCCGAGCCACAAACAAAAGAAGCCAGAGGATAGACCAGCGAGCCATGCAAGGATCCTAGGGAAGGTTGGGGGGCGGAGAAGAATTAGAGATCGAGCTTGAGGCCATCGAAGGCGAGGCGGATATCGGGGGGAAGCAGGACTTCCCGTTCCGCGTGAAGGGTCAGGTGAGTGAGGTGGGTCAGCCACGTTTGTTTGGCTTGGACGTCATGCGCCACGTCGATGGCCTCGGCGATGGTGAGGTGGGTGGGGTGAGGTTCATCGCGTAAACCATCGATGATGAGAATCGGAATGTTGCGGATCAGATTCCTAATTTCGGGGGGCACGGCAGAGCAATCCGGCAGATAAACGGCCCGGGGACGACCATCCCGATCCAGGCGAAAGCCGGTGGTGGTAATTCCACCGTGGGGAACCGGAAGGGGGACAAAGGTGACGGGACCGAGCTTGAAAGGACCTTCAATCCGATGGGGTTCGGGGCAGACGTAGGCGGCGTTCCGGTGATTGACATCGAAAGCGTAATCGAAGGCCTTGTGGAGACGGGAAAGGGTGTACGGGTCCGCATAAATGGGAATCCGGTTGCCGTTTTTGACCGAGTAGGTGCGGAGGTCGTCGAAACCGGCAATATGGTCGGCGTGGCTGTGGGTGTAGACGACGGCATCCAATCGGGAGATGGCGGCGCGGAGAGCCTGAGAGCGGAAATCGGGCGAGGAATCGATGACCACGCTAAGAGAATCATCTTCCAGCCAGACGGAGGATCGGAAGCGCCGGTCGCGGGGATCCGGGGAGGTGCAGACGCGGCAATGGCAAGCGAGCATGGGAACTCCTTGGGAGGTGCCGGTACCGAGGAAAGTCAGGCGCATAGGGAATCATGGGGGGAGGGAAAAAGACGGTCGAGTTGGCTTTTTCCCCATGCCCTAAAAATCCCTATCTACTATTTCCATGGGGTTATCTAGTTTTGGGCATGCTCAGACGGATCCGGATCAAGAACCTGGCAGTGGTGGAGGCATTGGAATGGGAACTGGGCCGAGGTTTCAATGCCCTGACCGGCGAGACAGGAGCGGGGAAGTCGATTTTGGTGGATGCGTTCCTGCTTCTATTGGGGGAGAGGGCGGATCGTGGACTGGTGAGGACGGGTGCGGAGGGATGTGTGGTGGAGGGGGAATTGGGCGGAGCGGAGGCATTTCGGACG
>RGGS01000234.1 GCA_010024525.1 Verrucomicrobiota bacterium
CGGCCACCGTTGATCAGGATGAGAAAGGGGCCTTCCTCGCGACCTGTGACGCCATGTTGCACGCCCGATGGCATGGGGAGACGTTCGGGCTGGCGGTGGGGGAGTTTGCGGCTTTGAAGAAACCGGTGATCACGTTTGCAGAATCCCGAGAAAGAGCCCATCTCGAAATGCTGGGGGCGGTCGCCCTTGCGTACCGAAACGGGGGTGAGTTAAGAAAGATCCTCAGGGATTTTCAACCCCATCAGGCGGGGGGGACGGAATATGACCAGAACGCGGACCCGCGGCTTGTCATGCAGAAATTTCAGGAAAGATTCCTGGACTGAATCAGCGGTTGGCGGACAGGCCGAAAGGTTCAAGATATCCGCGGAAACAGGGAAAACGCCCATGGAAGGCGAAGCTCTGGGAGGGTTTCCAGCGGGGAAATTCGGGGATCCGGTTTTCCATGGAAAAGCGAAGAGCAAGTTCCAAGGGGGCGAAGCGGATCCCGGCCGCCGAGGACTGGGGATACAACTCCTGACAGAAAAAAACATCGGAGAGGGTTCCCTCCCGGTATAAGTGGGAATGGGCGTCGATAAAGTTGCGGAATTTCTTGGACTGGAGACTGCAACCGCCGTTACCCACCCGGTTTGTGCCGGATTCCAGCCCCCGTTTCTGCCACGGAGCGCCAATGTAATCGTAATTCAGGAAGGCCGGATCCCAGAGGTGAAAGTTGACGGGAAAGCCATCCGCTTCGATATGCATCAAAAAAGGGGTCGTGAAGTACCGGTTGAGTTCAAGGGATTGAAACCGTTGCCCCTGATTTTTATCGGCCGGCGGAACCCGGATGAATTCCCCGGGGTGTGCGATGGAGGGTTGGCTTCCGGCAAGATGCCGGACGGCGCCGAATTCGATGCCTGAGCAGACATGGTTGATTACCCGGGCGGAGAGATCCGGGCTTTTTTCCGGGTTGTAGATCAGAAGAGTGACTTCGGGCAGGCTGAGTTTCTTTTGGGGTGGAGGCGGAAGAGAAGGCGCGGAGGAGAACCGGGTCGAGAGCCAAAGCGGAAGCCAACGGCTCATTTTCGCAGGAACTTTTCGATCGAAGCCAAGCCTTCCCGCCTACTGAAAAACCATGACAAATAAGCGAGGTTCAAGACACCCCAAAGAGCGACAAGGACAAAATAGGAGCGTCCACAGGGACCCATCATGGGGATAAGGCGCCAGAGGGCAAAAGCTGCAAGTCCGAGCCAAAGGATGACCCAGTGGAGGGTGAAGAAGCTGAAGAAGCGAAGCGGGGTCGTGGGCACAAACCCGCCGATCTTGGGGGCATCCACGGGGTAAAAATAGAGATCCTCGATTTCGGAACCAATCAGGGTGCCCTTGCCTAAGGTTAGGTTGAGGCGCTCTTCCATGGTGCGGGCGTGGATGCGGGCAAAATCGACAAAATGGAGATAGAAGCAGGATTGGGTTCCGGCAGTGATGACGAGAAGGGGAACAAGAGCCAGCGAGATCGCGGTGTCCCAAAGGAGGCAAGCGACCACCAGAACGAGAAAAAAGCAAAGGCCGTGGAAAAACATTTTGTGGTACGCGTACTGCATTTCGCGCATCCGCCGAAGTTGTTCCATCCAAGCCTGAATTTTCATGTCGTCTTTGGCCATGGGCTGATGATGGCTGTTCTTGGCTCTCGGGACAACCTTGCGACTTCCCCGCAACTGACTTTTGGGAGAACCTATTTGGATGGAGCCCAACCAAAATCAACCTGAATCCCGAAAACCGGGTTTGATTGGTTTGGGGATCATGCTGGTGGTGGTTCTGGGGTTTGGGCTGGGACACTGGTTCCGGCCAGCGTCCCCCGAGGCTGACCGGTTGCCGATTCCCTCCGTCCCCTCGGTCTTTACAGGTCCAGCCAAGCTTGTGGTGTATCACGAGGGGCCGGCGCTTCCACAGGTTTGGATCGATACGTTTTCCGGTGCTCCTGGATATCCAAAAGTCGACTTGCGGGCCTTGGCACGACATGCGAACGGAAGCTGGCCTGCCGATGGAGATGTCTACCTGATCAAAGCCCGAACATTTCCTGAAATGGGAAAAAATCTGCTCTGGTTGGATTTAACCGGAAAGGTTTCGCCTGAGGGTATAAATCCTGTATTTCTCGCCCAAGCCTACGATCCCGCTGGAAAGCAGAGCCGGCCATGGAGAATCAGTCCGTGGTTCTTTATGAAAAAAACGGCGCCCGGAACGAACCCCAAGGTGGCAATGGCACCTCCGGTGAGGTGGTGGAGTGAAGCTCAAGCCCTCTTCCCCAACAATCCCGATCTTATGGCGGGTATCTGGATCAAATCGCAAAACCGATCGATCCGGCCCTACCCGTGGGAACGATAGTGGATTTCGAGGTGATGGCGGTGCCGGATGGATCCGCGAAAAAGGAGATGGCCTGCAAGTTTTTGGACTTTCTGCTGGCTCCTTCCCAGCAGGCCGCCCTACTGGGAGCCACAGGATATTTCCCGGTCCGGTCGAAGCAGGGGAAGGAGTGGGAGGGTTCGTCTATGGCCATGCCTGCCGGACCTTGGTTTGATCGCAGTGAGTTTATCCTTTGGCCTTACCCCCAGCCGGTGTTGACGACTCCAGCTGCCGTGACGGATACGAATGCGGGGGTGACAGCACCTGATTTGGGAAAGCAAGGTGAGTAAGTGGAAAAAGTTTCGAGCTAAGATTCTTTCTGGCCACTCCGATGGCAACATTGATTTTAACGATTTGGTTGCCTACCTACTACGGTGCGGCTTTGCCCTAAGAACAAGGGGGAGTCATAACCTGTTTACCAAAAAGGGGATCGATGCCTTGGTGAACTTGCAGGCAGACGGACCTAAGGCGAAACGCTACCAAGTGCGACAAGTTCGTGATATACTGGTATCTTATCAGGTCGAAGACACCAAGGAGGGTGCTCATGAATGAAAATAAGTATGA
>RGGS01000235.1 GCA_010024525.1 Verrucomicrobiota bacterium
TCACAAAATCCTCCACCCGCAACCCGGCAAACGTTCGCCCCGCCCCACCCGTGGGTAGGGTGTGGCTTGGCCCCGCCACGTAATCCCCCAACGCCACGGCCGAATAATTCCCAACGAAAACGGCTCCGGCACAACGGATCTTTTCCGCCATCTTCTTTGCCCCGCGGCACTGCAGGGAGAGGTGTTCCGGCGCGATCGCCTCCGCCAGCTCCACCGACTGCCGCAAATTCGCCGTCCTCACCAGGACCGCCCCGCTTTTCAAAACCCCCCTCAGGTACTGCGCCCGGGACTGTCGGGAGCTTTGGTTTAAGACCTCGGCCAAGACCTGTCCCAGAATTTTCATCGATGGCGTCAGCAGGAAAATCTGACTCCCCGGCCCATGTTCCGCCTGAGCCACCAAATCCGCCGCCACCCATTCCGGACGGCACGTTTCATCCGCGATGACCGCAATTTCGCTGGGCCCCGGCAAAAGATCGATCCCCACCGCACCAAACACCTGCCGTTTGGCTTCCACCACCCAAGCACTCCCCGGCCCACAGATCTTCTCGACCGGGCGGATGCTTTCCGTGCCAAACGCCATCGCCGCTACGGCCTGGGCCCCACCCACCTGATAAATTTCCGTCGCTCCGGCCTTGTGCAACGCCCAACCCAGCACCGGATTCACCGGTCCGGGAGTGCAGGCCACAATCTCCCTCACCCCCGCCACCCGTGCCAAGACCACCGTCATCAGGGCCGTGGATACCAGCGGAGCCGTCCCACCGGGGACATACACCCCCACTCTTCCCAAGGCCGGAAAGTTTTCCCCGGTGACCGCCCCCTCGCGATTTTTTTTCCTCCAGGCCTTCGGGCGGGTGGCCTGCGCAAACTCGGCGATGTTCTTTTCCGCCAACGCCAAAGCTCTCTTGATCTCCGAACTTGGAGCACGGAATTTTCCACGCACACGAAGGTTGGTCTTTTTGATTTTTTTTACCGCGAAACGGTTGTGAATCCGGACGAGGGCCGTATCTCCTCCCTGGCGGACGTCGGCCAATATTCGCTCCACTGCCCGGCGCACTTTCCGGTCCGGTTCCGGTCGGCGGGTCAGTTGGGGAAGAACCCACCGCTCGTTGATTTTCCCGCGGGCGTCGAGAATCTTCATCTTACTCCCACTCGATCGTCGCCGGCGGTTTGGAACTGATGTCCAGGACAACCCGGTTGATCCCCTTCACCTCGTTGCAGATCCGGTTGGAGATTTTTCCCAAAAGATCCCCCGGGAGACGAACCCAGTCGGCCGTCATCCCGTCCTTGCTCTCCACCGCCCGGATGGCAATGGCGTTGTCGTAGGTTCGTTCGTCGCCCATCACCCCCACACTGCGGCACGGAAGGAGAACGGCAAAGCTTTGCCAAATCCGATAATACCACCCAGAGGCTTTCATTTCCTCCACCACGATCGCATCCGCCTCCCGCAGAATCGACAATTTCTTCTCCTCAATCGCGCCCAAACACCGCACCGCCAGTCCCGGCCCGGGGAACGGCTGTCTCCACACCATCTCCTTCGGCAATCCTAAGACCTCCCCCACTTTTCGGACCTCGTCTTTGAAGAGCTGCCTCAGCGGCTCCACCAACCCCAGTTTCATGCGCTTCGGTAATCCACCGACATTGTGGTGGCTCTTGATCAACGCCGCCGGATTTCCGGCAATCGGCACGCTCTCGATCACATCGGGATACAGGGTTCCCTGGGCAAGAAACCGGGCTCCCCTTCCCACTTTCTTGGCCGCTTCGTTGAACACGTGAATGAATTCCCGCCCGATGATCTTTCGCTTCCTCTCCGGATCCGCCACCCCGCGCAATCTCCTGAGAAATCTTTTCCGGGCATCAATCACCGTCAGATTGAAGTGCCGATGCTTGCCAAAAATCCGCTTCACGCTGACCACCTCGTCTTTTCGCAGGAGCCCGTTATCGACAAAGATACAGCGCAGTCGGTTGCCGATGGCCCGGTGCAACAAGGCGGCCGCCACGCTGGAATCCACCCCTCCGCTGAGACCAAGAATGACTCGACCCTTCCCCACCTGGCTTCGCACATCCTCCACCGCGCGTTTCAGGAATGAACCCATGGTCCACGTTCCGCGACATCCGCAAATCTTTTTCAGAAAATTATTGAGGATCACCTGCCCGCGGGGGGTGTGGGAAACCTCGGGATGAAATTGCAGGCCATAGATGTCCTCCCTGCGGACCACCGCATAAGGGCTGTTTTCGGTCGTGGCCACCGGAACAAAGCCTTTGGGCAGACGCGTGACCCGGTCGCCGTGACTGTTCCAAATTTCCAGCTTGGCCGGTAATCCCGACAAAAGGGGGCAAGCCTTCCTCCGACACAGGGTTCCACGTCCGTACTCACGCCGTGTTCCCCTCGCCACCTCTCCGCCGAACTCCTTCACCAAAAGCTGCATCCCATAACAGATGCCCAGAATGGGAATACCCAGATGAAAGATGGCCCGATCCATCTTGGGGGCGTTCCTGCCGTAAACGCTGGCCGGACCTCCGCTCAGAACAATCCCCTTAGGTCGAAGGACCAGAACCTCGCGCGCAGAAATGGTGTGAGGAACAATTTCGGAATACACCTTCGCCTCACGGATCCGGCGGGCGATCACCTGGGTGTACTGGGATCCAAAATCGAGGATCAGGATCCTTTCCGTTTGATCCATGGAACTTGCTGATCTCAAGCGCACTACTTCACCGACTCATCGAAAATCGTCAAGCGGGACCGCTCCACCTGTTCCCATAAGAGACAGGATAAATTGTGGGCATGGGATCCGATCCCAACGGCCCCTTCCAAAGCTTGGAAAAAAGCATCACTTAAGTTAGGGTTTCTAGCTCACGCGCTCGTGGCGAAATGGCAGACGCGCTAGATTCAGGTTCTAGTGGGGCAACCCGTGGAGGTTCAAATCCTCTCGAGCGCA
>RGGS01000236.1 GCA_010024525.1 Verrucomicrobiota bacterium
AGTAATACTGCTCAAAAACAAGAAAATGTTGCAAGTGTAACTGTGACAGGTGCTGGTTGGTATAGAGTAGCTCATATAGATGGTTCAGTAGGTAGAGGTCAAAATACAGTTACTGTATATACAACCGGTGGATCATATGCACCACAAAGTGTGACATTACGTTGGTGGCACGATTGGTCAGTTACAGGAGGAATTACAGTATTATCTGAAATTGGAAGTACAACATTTTGGAGTGATGCTAGAGTTACAGGTGATGGATCAAATTCATATTTGGAAGTATATTTCACACAAGCTATAACTTCTGGTTTGTCACTTTCTATGCAGTATGATGGTGGATATGCTAGAGGTTCATTATATAGTGGTACATTACCAGCCGGCGGTGATACTGTAAGAGCGACTTCAAAGATTGGATTATTAAATATTGGAAGTGATAAGCTTATTGTTAATAGTTCAGGTGTTGTAGGTATTGGTACATCTACACCATCTCAAGTCCTCTCCGTCCAAGGCAACGGCCTCTTCTCAGGCAACCTCACAGCTGCAAACATAGTAGCTACAGGTACTCTAGCAGTTACAGGTGCAACCACACTTTCTTCAACACTAAATGTAACAGGTCAAACAACTTTAGGCTATGCTTCTACTACCGGAATATCTTCATCAGGATCTGCTTACTTTGCAACATCTGGAGGGAGTGTGGGGATTGGAACGACTAATCCATCTTCACCATTGACAGTAATTGCTTCCACAACAGGGAATATAGTTACATTTCAGAATACCGCATCTAATGTGACAGGTACAGCATCTGGTATTTACGTTATCGCATCAAGTAGTCAGACTGATAGATCTTATGCTCAAAATTCTGCTGGTGGTAGCCTTGTTTTACGAAATTCTGATACGACAGCAAACGTATATTCAGGTTTGTATTTTATGGACGCAGGTATTAACAGTGTTGCCGGCATAGAAGGAATATATCAAAGTGATGCAAACAATCAGGGTTCTCTAGTATTTCGTACTAGACCAAGTGGTGGTTCTATTACTGATCGTATGTGGATTGATAGTGCTATCAGCTACATCCCTTACACTAACGAATATAGGTAGAGATATGATACTTACATCAGATGGATCTGGAGTACTTACATCATCATCTACTCCTACAGCTGCTGCATATCTAGCTACATCTACTACTGCTACTTCTACTTTTGCAGGTAATTTCCAAGTAGATGGTGGAACACTTACAGTAGACTCTCAGAACAATAAGGTTGGTGTAGGTACACTTTCTCCTGCAGGTCTCTTTGATGTCAATGGAAAACTTACTGTACTTTCAGGTGGTAATGTGGGGATTGGGACGACTTCACCAGAATATCCATTGACTGTAAATTCAACAGGCAGTGATCTTGTAAAATTTAGAAGAAATGGTGGTGCAGTTTCACTTACTATTAATGGAGATAATTATTTAGGTGCATCTACAAGAGATATTCGTTTTGATGTATTACCAGATGTTTCTACGGATACAGGTGGTTATCTATTTAGGACAAGAAGTGCTGGTACAGCAGTAAATGCTTTTACTATAACTGGTGCTGGTAATGTTGGTATTGGTACATCAACTCCAGCAAATATATTAAATATTGCATCTACAGATGCGCGTTTTGTTATTACTGACACCGATGCTGCTGTAGATAGTAAACATGTAGTACTTCGTTCAAGTGCAGGAAGGTTAGCAGTCGGATTTCTTAATGATGCTTTGACATCCCTTTCAGAGCAATTTACTGTAGCAGCAAATGGAAATACTTATTTTACTCCTAGTGGCTCTGGAGGTGTCGGCATCGGTACAACCACACCATCCCAAGTCCTCGGTGTCCAAGGCAACACCCTCATCTCCGGTAACCTTACCGCAGCAAACATCACAGCTACAGGTACTCTAGCAGTCACCGGAGCAACCACACTATCCTCAACACTAGGAGTCACAGGATTAACTACATTAGGTAATGCATCAACCACACAAATCGGTTCAACAGGTAATGCTTACTTTGCAACTACAGGAGGTAATGTAGGTATCGGCACAACTACTCCAGCTGCAAGGCTCGGTGTTCAAGGCAACGGTCTCTTCTCAGGTAACCTCACAGCTGCAAACATTATAGCAACAGGAACGGCTACTGTAAGTGGAATAACAAAACTTTGGCATAATGGTACGTCTGCTTACACTGAATTTGCAAATAATAATGAAATAAATACATTTACATCTGCGGGGGCAGCATCAACAATGTTTCTACAATATAGAAGTGGTGCAGCAAATATTGGTGCTGGTAATTTTACTGTAAACAAGTCTACATCAGGCATTGGTTCTATTATTACAGCTGCTGGCTTATTTGGTATTGGTACTACATCACCTTATGCACAATTATCTGTAGAACGACTTTCAACCACAGGTACACTTATAGGAGGCGATACATTAACAGGATTTACAGGTAATCTTTTGGACTTGAAAGTCGCATCCACAAGTAAATTAACAGTTAATTATCAAGGAAATATTGTTACTGGAGGAACAATCACATCAGGACTTATCAATGGTCAAACTATATCAAGTGCAGCTAACTTCACAGGAACATTAGGAGTAACAGGATTAACTACACTTACATATGCATCTACAACAGCTATTTCGTCTTCAGGTGGAGCATGGTTTGCAACCTCGGGAGGGAGTGTGGGGATTGGAAATACAGCACCATCATATAAATTGGATGTGACAGGAGATATTCGTTCAACAGGAAATGTATTTTTGAGTGCAACTACTGACTATACAGCAGGAAGTAATACTGCTCAAAAACAAGAAAATGTTGCAAGTGTAACTGTGACAGGTGCTGGTTGGTATAGAGTAGCTCATATAGATGGTTCAGTAGGTAGAGGT
>RGGS01000237.1 GCA_010024525.1 Verrucomicrobiota bacterium
CGGTGCGGATCGGGCGGGCGAGGGACTTTCTCGGTGAGCAGGGAGACCTCGAACGGCCGGAACTGGCCACCGTGCTGGGCACGCTGAAATATGCGGCCGAGTGCGAACGCCGGGAGGCCGGACAGACCCAAGGTTGGCGGAAGATCCAGAAGTCCCTCGGACGGATGGTCTCGGCCATGAGATTTTTGGCTTAACCCAAGGAACCCCCAACATGAAATCCATCCATACCCAAACCCAACAAGTGGCCATCCTCGGCGTCGGCGGAACCGGAGCTGCGGTGCTCGACAATTTGGCGGTAGCTTGTGAGGGCGAACATCAGACCGTGGCCATCGACACGGATGCCCTGGCCCTGCGGGGAACCGTGGCGGCAAAAAAGATCTTGGTGGCTCCGGAGCGAGTGCACGGGATGGGGACCGGAGGTGAGTGGGAGTTGCTCGATGGGTTGAGCTTGGAGGAGGGGGCGAGTCTGGATCCGATCCTCGGGGGGTTGTCCACGGCCATCGTGGTCTTTTCGGCTTGCGGCGGCACGGGGTCGGCTCTGGCCGCGGGATTGATCAAAAGATTGAAGAAGCAGAAAACCGAGGTGGTGGTGATGGCGGTCTCTCCCTTCGCTTTTGAGGGAAGCCGAAAAAAAGACCGTGCCACCCGCTGCCTTCATGAAGTGAGAAAATTGGCGGATGTGGTCCTCGTGTTCAGTAATGAACGACTGTTGGAGACCTCGATGGCCAAAGATCTGCGGGAAGCGCAGAGGGGGCTGGACCGCGCCTTGGCGCGGACGGCGCACGGTTTGGTTCACGTGATGAGCAGGGATGGGTTGGTTCATCTCGGCGTGGGAGAGTTAAAAGAGGCGGTGGGTTCAGGTGCGGATGCCGTCGGCATGTTGGAGAATGCCTGGACCGGCGTGGCCGAGGCCGCAGGGGAGGGAAGAGAGGAGGCGGTGATCGAGGCTGTTTGCGAGGATATACTTCTGGAAGATGGAAGAGCCTGGAAGGATGGGAACCGGGTGTTGGTGAGTGTGATCACCGGTCCTGAGACCTCGTTAAATGATTTTCACGGGCTTTTGGAAAAACTGCGGGCACGGTTGCCGGTGGATCTACCGATTTCGGCCGGGGCGGCGGTGGATCCGGAAAAGTCGGAATCGATCAGCATCACCTTGCTGGTGACCCGTCGGGGTGAGGATAGCGTGCTGCCGAAACTGGAGGAATTGAGCCGCCCAGCCGAGTCATCCACGGAGGAGGTGGAGCCGGTGGCCAGCAAAGGACGGAGAAAGAAAAAGTACATGGCGGCCCAAGGTGAGTTGGAGTTTGACCGAACCCCCAGCCGTTTCGTCCATTCCTCACCGACAGTACGGGGAGCGGAGGACCTGGACCGTCCGACCTTTCAGAGAAAGGGTATCGTATTGAGGGGCTGAAACCTCTTATAAAAAACCTCCAGGGCCGTCCAAGCGGTTAGGAGATAACTGGTTCTAAAATTTTACGCTTTAAAGTGCAGGGGTAAGCGTTTCTCAGGAATAACGTCCCGCATGCCAGCCAGTTGGCAAAAAACGGCTATTTACAAGATGTAGAGTATGATTACACTTGACATACGCTATATGTATTTTTCAAGCCTTACTTAAACCTCAAACAACGCCTAAAAATGTGTGGTTCAACATTTTTCGTTGTTATAAAAATATAGATTCGCCCTCTTGAAATTTGCCAAGGCATGGTTTTAATTGTGGGAAATCTGTGTTGCCTATGTTTATCGATCCTTCTCCCCCTTTAAAAAACCACAGACACATGGGCTGCCTAGGCCTCTTTTTGGGTCTTTTTATCCTCTGTTTATCTGATTCAACCATTTTGGCGCAGGGCACGGTTACCATTGGGGTTTCCAGCATCACCCGAACCTCGGTTGAGGTTACTGCCGTCCTTGATAGTTATCGGGAAAGTTATAGGACCAACGGGGCATCCATTTATCGAATCCGAGCCCGAATTTTGGATTGGGGCGGGTTCGACCCCGACTATGCTTACGTCAACAACCTTGGCCTCGAGAATACTTGGGCGTTAGGTATCAACAACTGGCGAGTGTCAGACCTAAGAGCTGGGACGACTTACAAATTATCCGGCTGGGCAGAAAGAACAGACAACAACGGTGTTTCATGGGTGTATGACGGCGGCTTTACCGACATCAACTTCACCACCCTTTATAACCCTCCAAGCGCACCCACCCTTACTCTCTTGAGCGGAGAGAGTAGTTCCATCACGGTGAATTTTAACGCCCCTAGTTCTGGCCCGGTGACCGATTATACGGTTCAGTACTCCTCCAAGCGGCGGTTACTTGGAGTGCTCCGGCCAACACGGGCACCCCCTCTGGCTATGAGGTTTCCTATTCCTCGGACAATGGTGCGAACTGGAATGGCACCACCACGGTCACGGGAACCCAGCAAACGTTTACCGGGCTTTCCGCGGATACACCGTATTCTTTCCGGGTCGTGGCCATTGGAGTTTATGGAGGACGCAGTGACCCCTCCACCGTTTCTGCGAGGACTCTGCCTTACCCGCCCAACCCGCCAACCAACCTGAGTCTGACCGATGGAACATCCAGTTCATTGTCTTTGGCATTTTCGGCGCCTGCGTTGGATGCCACCCATGGTGTCCCCACCGGTTATCGGGTGGAGTATTCCTCCAACGGGGGGTTGAGCTGGAGTCAGACAAGTTGGAGTTCCTTGGGAGGCACCGTTTCCGGCCTATCCGGGAATCAGGAATATCGTTTCCGCGTGTTGGCCTTCAACGCAGGTGGCAATAGTGGTTACACTTCCGTGGCGACCGGCACCACCGCCTCTCTTCCGCCGCAAAACACAACTTCGGGGAGCGTGACGGATAGCCAGGCCACCTTGGCTTGGTC
>RGGS01000238.1 GCA_010024525.1 Verrucomicrobiota bacterium
TCCAAGAGCAATTTGTCTTGGAAAAGTTCCGGCAACTGCTGGAGAAAAATCAGGAAAAGCTGATCATGCAGGCCCTTTCCGAGGGTGGAAAACCCCTCATCGACACCCGCGTGGAAATGGCGCGGGCCATCAACGGGGTTCGCGTTGCCATGGAGTCGATCCCCCATCTTTTAGGTCGGGAGATCCCGATGAATCTCAATGCCGCCTCCATGAACCGGATGGCCTACACCTACCGCGAACCTGGGGGTTTGGTTGCCGCCATCAGTGCCTTCAATCATCCGATCAATCTCATCATTCATCAGGTGATTCCCGCGGTGGCGGTGGGTTGTCCGGTGGTGGTGAAGCCAGCCACCAAGACCCCGCTGTCCTGTCTGAGTCTGGTGGATCTCCTGCATCAGGCAGGGTTGCCCAAGGAGTGGTGTCAGGCTGTGGTTTGTTCCAATGCAGATGCAGAACTGCTGGTCAGCGATCCACGTCTCAACTTTTTGACCTTTATCGGATCCTCCCGAGTGGGTTGGGCCCTGCGATCCAAGTTGGCCCATGGTGCGAACTGTGCGTTGGAGCACGGCGGGTCGGCGCCGGTCGTGGTGGAGAGGGATGCCAAGCTGGAGGAAGTGGTCCCCCTTCTTGTTAAGGCGGGCTTTTATCATGCCGGGCAGGTTTGCGTGTCGGTTCAACGTGTTTATGCCCACGAATCATTGGCTCTGAAATTGGCCGAAGAGATGGCCAAGCAGGCGGCCAAATTAGTGGTCGGGGATCCCGCTGACTCTAAGACGGAAGTTGGCCCGCTCATCAGTCACACGGAGTGCCAGCGGATATCGGATTGGGTCGACGAGGCGGTGAATCAAGGAGCCCGGTTGCTATGCGGGGGAAAGAAAATTTCCGACAGCTGCTACGCTCCGACCGTCCTGTGGAATCCTCCTGATGATGCAAGAGTATCCCGAGAGGAGGTGTTTGGACCTGTGGTCTGTGTTCATGGCTATCAGAGCCGCGAGGAGGCTGTGAAACGGGCCAACGCTCTTCCATTTTGCTTCCAGGCGGCGGTCTTCACACGGGAGATCGACCAAGCTTTCTACTATGTCCGAAATCTTCAGGCCACAGCCGTCATGGTGAACGACCATACCGCTTTTCGGGTCGATTGGATGCCGTTCGGAGGGCGCATGGAGTCAGGCTTGGGAATGGGGGGGATTCCCAAAACCATGGAGGACATGACCACGGAGAAGATGTTCGTCCTTAAGACGAGTAGCTAGTCAGCGAGATTTTCCGTAGGCGGCAGAGATCTTTAAGGCAACCCCGCCGCGTGCGGCGAATTCCCCGGTGACCACGGCGTGGGCAGGGGAGATGGCGCGTACCAGATCGTCGAGAATTCGGTTGGTAACCGCCTCGGCAAAGGATCCGGTATTTCGGAACGAGTGCAGATACAGCTTGAGGGACTTACTCTCCACGCATTTCTTCTTGGGAGTGTAACAAATGGTAATGGTGGCGAAGTCGGGTTGGCCTGTCACGGGGCAGAGGGAGGTGAATTCAGGAGTGGAGAAAGTGATCTCGTACGGACGGCCGGGCTTTGGGTTGGGGAAGGTTTCCAGCCGGGCTAGGGAAGGGTTGGCTGGGACGGCAACTTTCCGTCCGAGAAGGCTTAACCGGGACATCCTTGAAGTATAAGCCGACCTGCGTGGGTAAAGAAAGTGCCTAGGTGTGGGCGTAGTGTCGCCCCCTCCATGGAAGTCGACGGCGGAAGGTCTGCAGCAGAGAATTCCCGGCAATGGCTAAAACAAGAATCTGCCCCAAGGGGTGTAGGAAGGCTCCCAGATAGTTTTGTCTGAACCGATTGGCGAGGGAGAGGCGGAGAAAAAGAATGATGGCAATCTCGGAATAGACCAGCGATTCGGCGTGGTTCGTAAAGATGAGAAGAAAGGGAGTAAGGAAAATCAAGATCTGAAGAAGCTGAAAAACGAAAAATGCCAGGAGGTTGCCGTCGAAACTCGGATAGAGATTCTTGGTGAATCCCTCCCAAACCTCAGCAAAACGGGTGTACATCCGGCAACGCACCAAAGCCTCGGGAGCGCCGGGGTCTGAACCGTCCAGATTGAGCACCTTGAGTCCCTCCCGGCGCAGGCGACGGGCGAGGGCGATATCCTCCACCATGTGGCCCCGGACCGACTCGTGCCCTCCGATCTTTTCATAGCTAGCCTTGCGGAAGAGCATGAATTGACCGTTGGCGGCCCCGAGTTGGGCTTGTCGGCCTCGCACCCAGTGGGGGAGATAGAAAAGGATGAAGAGGTGGACGAAGGGAATCACCAGGATTTCACTCCAGGTTTTTGCTTCCTGCTGTGGCCAAAGAGATAAAAGATCGGACCGCTGTTCCAAGGCGACATTCACTGCGGAAGAGAGAGCGGTTCCGGAGAGCCGGGTGTCCGCATCCAGAAAGAGAAAGAGATCCCCTTTGGCTGCTTGGGAAAGTTGGTGGCAGGCCCAGGCTTTTCCAGTCCAACCTCCGGGGAGATCCTGGCCCTTAAGGCGGCGGATCCGGGAATCTCCTTTGGCGTGGCGATCGATCAGGCCTGCGGTGTCGTCATGGGAGTGGTCATCGAGCACCAGCACCTCAAAATTCGGATAGTCGTTTCCGGTGACGCTGTCCAAGCAGGGGGTTAAACGCAGTTCCTCGTTGCGGGCGGGGATTAGCACCGAAAGAAAAGGGGGCGGATTGATGACTCGGGAAACTTGCGGGAAACGAAAGGTCTGGAGGTTGCCAAGGTAGTTTATGGTGATGAGAAGGAGTCCCAGGAGAATCAGGAGATGCAGCAAGGAGGGGAAGAACATCCAAAGGAAGGTATCAAAGCTCCCCTGAATTGAGAATTTTTAGATACTCTTAATATCCTT
>RGGS01000239.1 GCA_010024525.1 Verrucomicrobiota bacterium
GATAGTCCCCCATGACGCTGGTTTGGCGTTGGGCCATGCGGTAACCCATGATATTTAAGTCAAAATTCATCAGGAAGTTCGCGGGAACCGGTATGTTCAGGTTTGGCAGTTCACTCGTCTGGTAGCTGAAATCGAGACCCTTCATGGTGGCCAAGAACCAGGCCACATCTACTTCCTCGGTTAATTTGCCTCTTGTCTGAACAATGCTGAAATCGCTTTGGTCGATCCAGATGGTGCCCCCCACCTTGTTGATGACCTTTTCTTCGCGACTGGAAAAGGGCTGGTCTTTTTTCGGGGAAAACTTGATGACATAACAATTGCGATTGCGAATGGTTTCGTCGCCTTGGCGTGAGTATTTGAAGCGGGGGGCAATTTTACCCATATCGAGCATGGCATTCACCTTTTTGGCATCCTCCACGTCCTTATTGGAGGAGTCGTCGTCATCGTCGTCCGAAGATTTTTTGTTTGAAGACTTTAGGCCGCGACCTCCGGTGGCCCCGGCATAGCTGGTTTGGGAAGGGGAGGTGCTACCGTTGTCCTTGGTGTCGTCATTGAAGTCGGCGCTGAAGGTGATGTCCTTGCCTGGCTTAATCTTGGCGGTGACGGTTTTGGTCTTATCCGGGATGACTCGGTTATCGTCGTCCAAGCGCTCTGTCACCAGCTTCAGTTGGTAGGTGAAACCCTCCCGGAGCTCCCTTAATTCCTCGTCCCGGCGGATGGCGTTTTTTATGATCTGGTCCACCGTGATGTCTGCGTTGTTTGGGGTGGATGCCGTGGCGGGTTGGGCTGGCATAGCCGATGGCGGATTATCGGCAGGCTGAACAGCCTGAGCTTTGGCCACCGGCTCGTTGTTGATTTCATTATCGCAAGTCGTCTGAAAGGTGGGGCTCATGTTTGGGTCCCGCGAGTTGACCTGACCGCTGACGTTCAGATGGCAGAAAAGGGGAGGGAGCAAAAGAAGGATAAGTTTGCGAAAAGACATAGAATCCCTATCTACCCTAATCATGCCTCATATCAAATTGTTTATCCCCGGGCCTGTTGAAATCTCCGAATCCGTCCGCCAGGCGTTCGGGGGGCCGATGATCGGGCACCGTGGGAAGGGGTTTCAGGACCTTTATGGCCGGGTGCAACCCGGATTGAGAAACCTCTTTCAGACCCAGCAACCCGTATTCCTTGGAACGGGATCGGCTTGGTCGGTCATGGAAGCTGCCCTCCGGAATTTGGTGCAAAAAAAGGTGTTGGTTTGCATGAATGGAGCCTTTTCCGACAAGTGGTTTGACGTGGCCCAGAAGTGCGGCAAGGAGGCTGGCAAGGTGCAGGTGGAGTGGGGGCAGGCCATCCAACCTGACATGATTGAGAAGGAACTATCCAAGGGTGGTTATGACGCCCTGACCTTGATCCATCATGAGACCTCCACGGGGGTGCTCAGCCCCCTGGCGGCGATCGCCAAACTGGTCCGCACCAAGTTTCCCGAAGTGATGCTGATCACCGACACGGTTTCCTCTTTCAGCGTGATGCCAATTCCCTTCGATGAACTCGGGCTCGACGTGATGCTCTGCGGCACCCAGAAGGCCCTGGCCTTACCTCCCGGTGCCGCTTTGTTTTCCGTGAGCGAACGGGCTTATCAAAGGGCGGAGAGGATCAAGGATCGGGGTTACTATTATGACTTTTTGGAATTCCGCAAGCAGGCGGAAACCAATATGACGCCATGCACTCCCTCCATCTCCCATTTCTACGCGCTGGAGGTCAAGCTGGCTGAAATCGAAAAAGAGGGGATCGCCCAGCGTCATGTCCGTCACAAAAAGAACGCGGAACGTGGGCGTGCCTGGCTGGCGGCCAACGGATTTGAAGTCTTCCCGGAAAAGGGGTTCGAGTCGCTTAGCCTGACCTGTGGGAAAAACACCCGTGGGGTCGATGTGGCCAAGTGGATCGCCTGGCTGAAAGAGAGCCATGGGGCGATCTTTGACGGGGGCTACGGCAAGCTAAAAGGGAAAACCTTTCGTGTGTCCCACATGGGGGATGAATCGGAAAAGGGAATGGAAGAGCTTTGGGGCAGGTTGGCGGACGGACTTAAAAAAATTGCCTAAGCGGCTTTGCGTGACTCCTTGCGCTTGATGATGGGGCCGCGCTGACCTTCGGCGACGGCGCGGTTGATAATCACCTCTTCCACATCGTCGCGGGAGGGAATGTCGTACATCAGGTCCAACATCATGCCCTCCAACAAACTTCGCAAAGCCCGTGCCCCCGTGCCTTTTTTCAGTGCGGCTTCGGCAAGGCACCGAAGGGCATCTCGGGTGAAATTCAGTTTCACCCCCTCCATGCCCAGAAGCTTGCCATATTGACGGGTCAGGGAATTTTTTGGATCGGTCAGAACACAGATGAGTTCTTCAGCCGTCAACGGACTCAGGTGGGTCAAGACCGGCAAGCGCCCGATGAACTCGGGGATCATGCCAAATCGGAGCAGATCGTCCGGCTCGGTGTAGCGCAGAAGACCCAAACCATCTTCTTGGACGCTTTTCGAGGAGCTCAGGTCGGAGCCGAAACCGAGGGCGCGACCACCCAACCGCCGATGTACGATCTCCTCTAACCCAACAAAACCACCTCCACAAATAAAGAGAATGTTCTGGGTGTTCACGGCGATGTGATCCTGCTGGGGATGCTTTCTTCCGCCTTGCGGAGGGACCTGGCAAACCGTTCCTTCAAGAATCTTCAATAGTCCCTGTTGAACTCCTTCCCCCGAGACATCGCGGGTAATGGAGGCGCTGTCCGACTTGCGACCGATTTTGTCGATCTCATCAATGTACACGATGCCCAGTTCCGCCCGCTTCACGTCATAGTCGGCATTTTGGAG
>RGGS01000240.1 GCA_010024525.1 Verrucomicrobiota bacterium
GGATCCGACTTCCCCAAGGGATCAGCCTCTATGGACCCATGTTGACTCGCTTGCCTAAAACCAACGCTCTCTTGAGGGCGCCGGTTGACCCTGCGACTTTTAACAACCTTCCGGCTGTGATCTTTCAGGCGGATGGGGGCCTGCTGGATGACGGCATCACCATGATCCCAACCAACGGAGTCGGCTACGGCGAGACGATGTCCCTAGGCAGCCAGTCCAACCTTGAAGTCATCCGCCTTTTGCCGGTGACCGGGCGCGCCTCAGCCACGCTCATCCCGACGGCGGAGGCCAACAAGTAAGATGAGATCCCGTGCCTCGGGATTTTCACTGACCGAGGTTGTCGTTGCCCTGGGAGTTGCCACCGTTGCCTTCACCACCCTGATGGGGCTTTTCCCGCTGGGACTGCAATCCAGCCGGGAAAGCTATGACGAGACCCAAGCTGCCCTGCTGGCGATGACCATTAACTCCGACCTAAGAGATTTCCAGCAGAGCAGTCGGGCGGGTTTTCGTTTGATCCAGGTTGGTCTGGATGCGGATCCCAGTGCCAACACGCCGGTCAATTACTTGGATTTTGACATTAACGACACTAACAATATTCCCCGAACCATCTACATAGCCTATCGGCTCCAAAGGGTGACCAATGCTCTTGGGAATCCAGAAATGTTAAGGCCCTTCACTAACATTCCAGCCTCATCCTTTACCAACGGAATTAGCAACGCCGCTGCAATCGGCAGTCTAAAATTTTTCCCCATCCTCAACAAGACATGGCAAGTGGAATTTTCGCTCGAAACGCCCGGTTTTGCAGCCCAGAACAAGCGGAACCGACAGGTTTTTGTTGGTAGTTTTCGATGAAGCGCGCCCTTTTCCCTCCCGCCTTTACTTTAGTCGAACTGATGGCGGCTTCCGCCGTGCTTAGCATCCTTCTCCTTGTTATGGTGGGTACTCTCGACCAGATGAGCAAGGCTTGGTCACGCTCCACTCAGCGCCTCGACGCTGCCAAGGAACTGCGCTTTGCCTTGCGATTGATGGGAGCGGATCTGGGAGGTGCCTATCTCCGCTGGGATGCCTCGGCCGACATGCAAAATCACAATCCCATCAACCGCCCCATCGGGATGCGCTACTATACAAATGGCGGATCGCTTAACGGAGTCACTTTTCAGCCCAACAGCCACGCCCTATTTTTTTTAACCTCCCGCCAACCGGTGACGTTGCCGGCTCTCGGGCGGGCGGCCCCGGATTTAGCGGCGGTCGGCTACTATGTGGCGTGGAGCAGTCATACCAACGTCTCAGGCATGGTTCGCTCCGGTTACAACCTCCATCGCTTTTATCGCGCCGGCACGAATCTCTGGACCAATTTGGTGACTTACGCCAACACTCCTGCGGCCAACTTTACCACTCTTTTCCCCCTCAACATCCAAAACGATGAAATCTTGGCCCGCAACGGTTGTAACCTGCAGGTTACCTTCCATTGCGGCTCGCTGGTTTTGACTAACAACGACGTTGTGCAGATCACCGAAGCTTGGAACAAGGGCGCAGTTGCCCCCGGATTTTGGGGAAATCGGGTGCAAATGGAGCTGACGGTTTTTCCCCAGGAGGCGTTGCCTTACCTGACCAGCGCCGCCGCGTGGAGCTCCAACGCCTCCGTTGCGAAATACGGGCGATCCATGGAAATGCGGTTTGACCTGGAGCGTCCCCAGTGAGCCAACTCCCCCGCCAATCCCCTGGATTCGCCTTAATCAGCGTTTTGGCTTTGGTGACCTTGGCTGCCCTCATGACCACCGCTTTCTTGGCTTCGAGCCGTCTGGAGCGCATGAGTTCACGCTCCGTGGGGGACCAGGCCCGCCTGAACATTGCCTTGGATATGGGGTGTGATTTGGCGCAGAACATGCTCGTCGAACGCAGCACGGCTCTCCACACATGGGTCAATTTTGTTTATCAGGCGGACAGCAACGGCATCGGCTACCCGATTCAAGGAAATTTTATCTTCAATTCAACCCCGGCTTCCCGAGGTTGGCAATATGGCTACCTATTCAGCCCGACCGGGGTGGCCTTTCGGAATCAGGTCCGCTGGTCTGCCACTAATCCGCAGTTCGGATTCCAGGTTCTCACCGGGGGTTCCCAATCCGCTTTTTTTGGGGCCGCCAGCAACAGTCTGATGCCGATGATCAATTGGATGGCGGCCAACTCCAATTCTGCCACCCGCATCACGCTGTTGGGGGGACGAACCTCCCCGCCGGTGGCGTGGATCACGAACTTCACCACCGTGCTGACGACGAATACCAGCCTCTGGTTACCGACTCACCGGTTGGCCTATTACGTGGAGGATTTGAGCGGCTTTGTTGACGCCGAGCGGATGGGGGGAGTTGTTTCCCGGAGCACCGGCACCAACCCGCAGGAGATTCAATTGGCCAGCCTGGGAGTCACCGACCCCTCCGCCTTTACCAATTCCCGCCGAGCCTTCCTGACCTGGGGCCTCCTGGATGCCTTCCTCCGGACCAACGCCAACACCAATGCCGCGCTTTTTGCCACCGGACTGCGCTCCCTCAATGGAAACCTGACCGTGGCCGGCCAGCCCAAAATTAACCGGGGATACGACCGGATCCCGCCAGGGTTGGGATATTCCATGGCGGAAAGCAACCGGAATAGTCAGTACCCGAAATGGAATCTGAACGGAACCTTTACCAACCTCGCCGGGCCGTACGGCAACGCCAATGCCACCAATGTCGACCAGATCGCTGGAGTTCTTCTGACGAATGTGCCCGGTTTTACCAACCGGGCAGGGGGATTCACCATCTCTGCCAACGGGGGGGCCACCAACGCCAGCGCCTACACCGGGATGGCCTACCTCCAG
>RGGS01000025.1 GCA_010024525.1 Verrucomicrobiota bacterium
CCGGAGCCCATCCGGTCATTGCCGTGGATCTGCATGACCACAAGCTGGCCTTGGCAAAAAAAATGGGAGCCACCGAAACCTTTTCGGCCCGGGATCCTGCTTGGGCGGAGAAAGTTCGGGCTTTTCTCGGTCATCCCGCGGATGTGGTGATTGATGGGACCGGGCAACCGGCCGTTCTGGAGCAGGCCTACGAGCTCTGCGGGCCGAAGGGGCGGTGTATCGGAATCGGGGTGATGCGTCATGACCGGAAACTTTCGATCAATACTTTGCCGCTCCATCTGGGAAGGGTGTTGACCGGATCGGAGGGGGGGTCCAGCCAGCCGCACCGCGAAATTCCCAAATATTTGCGGATTCTTGCCGACCGGAAAATTTCCACGAAAGATTGGGTCACCCACCGGTGCACGTTGGCGGAGATCAATCAGGGCATCCGGTGGATGCGCTCCGGAGAGCCGATTCACGTCATGGTCCGGCCGGCATGAGCACCGACTTGGCAGTCACGGCCCGGGAGTTGCGGTACCGCATTATCCAGATGTCCCATGCCGCTGGGGCCCCCCATCTCGCGTCGGCCCTCTCATGCGTCGATCTTTTGACGGCTTACTTTTTTGGCAAAACTTCGCCGGATCCTTGGCCCTGGCAGGATCCGGATCGCGACCGATTTATTTTAAGCAAAGGGCACGCGGCGATCGGTCTCTACGCGACCCTCGCCAAACGTGGGTATTTTCCTTCGGAATGGCTGGAGCGCTTTGCCCAGGAGGGAGCCGAACTGGCGGAACAGCCTGCCCCCGGTTGTGCGCCAGGGGTGGAATTGGCCACCGGTTCCTTGGGGCACGGCCTGCCCGTCGGTGTCGGGCTGGCGCTGGGGGCGCGACTGAAAAAAAAATCTGCCAAGGTTGTGGTTTTAATGAGTGACGGGGAATGTCAGGAGGGATCGGTTTGGGAGGCGGCCATGTTTGCCCCGGCCCAACGGCTTTCCCAATTGACGGTTTGGGTCGACTACAACAAGTGGCAAGCCACGGGGAGGAGCCAGGAAGTCATGGCCATGGATCCCTTGGTGGACAAGTGGAAGGCGTTTGGCTGGAGGGCCCGGGAGATCGATGGTCACGATATTCAAGCGGTGGCCCAGGCCATGATGGAATCTCCGGATTCCGAGGGTCGACCCACTGCGTGGGTGGCACACACGGTCAAAGGCAAAGGCGTCTCCTTCATGGAGAATGACAACAACTGGCACTACCGGATTCCCACCAAGGACGAGGTGCAAAAGGCGGGAAAAGAATTGGGAGTTCTGGAATGAAGGGGAATATCCAACCCAAGATTTCCGTTGTGGTGCCAATCCATAATGAGAAGGCCAACCTCAGAATCTTGGATCGGGAAATCCACCATGCCCTACGGGGAAAAAGCCTCAGCTATGAAGTGATTTATGTGGATGATGGGAGCACGGATGGTAGCACCGAGGTGGTTCGGGATTTGGTGGAACACAACGCCCGAAAAAATCACGCGATCTATTTGTCGCGCAACTTCGGTCAGACCGCCGCCCTAAAAGCTGGCATCAAAAAATCCCGCGGCGAAATCCTGGTGCCCCTGGATGCCGACCTGCAAAATCTGCCTGCGGATATTCCGCGGTTGGTGTCTCGGTTGGAAAAGGGTGAATTCGACCTGGTCTCCGGATGGAGGCGACTACGGCAGGATCAAGTACTGACAAGGAACATTCCCAGTTGGGTTGCCAACCGGCTCATCAATTTTCTCTTCGGAATCGAAATCAAGGATTTTGGTTGCTCCCTGAAGGCGTACCGCTCCGCCTACCTCAAAAAAATTGACCTTTATGGTGAAATGCATCGCTACATTCCCATTCTGGTCCATTTTCAGGGAGGGCGGATCACCAACGAAGAGGTTGGGCATCGCAAACGGAGTTCCGGAAAGACCAAATATGGCTTGGGGCGGATTCCCAAAGTGGTTCTGGATCTTTTGTTGCTCAAATTCCTTTTGGATGCATCGCACAAGCCTTTGCACTGGTTCGGGGGCCTGGGATTCTTGTCGTTTATCCTTTCGTTAGGAAGCGGCGCCTTGGCGGTTTATCTGCGGCTCGCCAAAGAGGTCTCCTTTATTTTGACCCCGCTACCCTTGCTGACAGTTTTTTCCTTCATCACGGGGTTGATCTTTCTGAGTCTTGGCCTTCTGTCCGAAATTATGGTGCGGATCTATTACGGCAAAGGTGGGGAAGATTACTTCCAAGAAAGAATTACCCGTGGACAATGAGGCGCTTGTCTTTGAGTCACAAATTCAGGAAACCCATTGGTGGTTCACTGGTCGGCGTTGTCTTTTTGGAAAGATTATTCGCCGCCTAGGACTCGATTCCGATTCCAGAATCCTGGATCTCGGCTCAGGTTCCGGCACGAACCTGAGCTTGCTGCGCTCCATGAACTTCAAAAATATTCAGGGGCTGGATATCAGCCCGACGGCAGTGGAGCTTTGTCGGCAACGAGGCTTTGAAAAAGTGGTGCAAGGGAATATCTGTGAGACTGGGCAGCCCTCCGGCCATTACGACCTGGTTCTGGCCACGGACGTTCTTGAGCACGTGGACGACGATCGGGCGGCTTTGCGCGAAATCCGCCGGTTGTTGAAAAGAGGGCGGTCGGCTTTATTGGCCGTCCCTTCATTTCCGGTTCTCTGGGGTCTTCAGGACAGGGTTTCCTTCCACCGCAGGAGATATCAGAAGGGTGAGCTAATGAAAAAAGTGGTGGAGTCCGGCCTGAAGCCAAGGCGCCACCGGTATTTCAATTTTATGCTTTGCCCCCCCATCATGGTGGCGCGCCTGCTTTTAAAAAGACATGCATGGGGCCTGAAGAGCGAGAATCAGATCAACACCCCTTTCTTAAACAAAACTCTTTCGGGTGTTTTCTTGGCTGACATTTTCCTGACCGAACAGGTTCCGGTGCCGTTCGGCGTTTCCGAGTACTGCTTGGTGGAGCCTGAGCCGTAAAATGCTTGGGCGGCATTTGCAATACCTTCGGTGTCCGGCCACAGGGCAAAAATTGACACTCTTGAATCAATCGTTGGTTGGGGGTGGTCGCACGTACCCCATAAACCGAACGGGAGTACCGGCTCTTCTGGCCCAGCAGCCAAAACGGGATGACCGGATTCAAAAAGAACACTACAATAAGCAACTGACAAAAGCTTACCTGAAAAATCTTGGGTATGCCCACACCAAGGAATATTTTCGCTACCTGGACAATGAATTAAAAAGAATAGTTGGACGCAAGTCCTTGGGCATGGTGCTCGATCTCTGCTGCGGCCATGGCGAGGTTCAAAAACTATTTGGGGAAAAAGTCAAATTAGGTTTTGGCGTGGATATTTCCGAGGACATGCTTTCCTATGCCCAAAAAAACAATAAGAAAAAAAGGTTTGCGTATTTACAGGCGTCCGGACTTGAGCTCCCTTTCCCGGATGGGGTTTTCGACCACGTTTTTTGTCTGGGAGGTATCCATCACATCCCCAACCAGCGCGCTCTTTTCCGTGAAATCAGACGGGTTTTAAAAAGGGGTGGCCGGCTGGTGTTTCGGGAGCCGGTCGATGACTTTGTTCTCTGGAGGGGATTGAGGAAAATCATCTACTTTCTTTCGCCCAAGCTGGACCAAAAAACCGAAAGACCAGTACGCCGGATAGTTATGGAAAAAGAAATGTCGAAATGCGGATTGCGGATGACATCATGGCGAACCAAGGGTTTTATGGGATGTGCGCTTTTCATGAACAGTGACGTGCTGGTGTTCAATCGGTTCCTCCGGTTTTTGCCGGGCATCCGTGGCTTGGTGCGTCAATTCGCCGCATGGGACGAGGCATTGTCCCGCGGAAGAGTGCTTGCGGGGAAGGGGATTCAAGTTTTGGGGGAAGCCAGAAAAGTCCGATGAAAAAATATTTCGCGCCCTTATTGCGCATCCTAAATCTCGGCTTGTTGGTTTGGATGGCCTTTGCCCTGGAGTGCGATTTCGAGTTGCATGTGGATGCCCACTGGTTTCAGGGAAATGTGGAGTGCCAGCAAAAGTGGAATACCAGCGCTCTTACTCTTAAGGGAAATCCTTTGTATAACTTTGGAATCCAAACTCCATTTATTGCCAATCTTTCGCCTGCTTTCATAATTTCAAAATATATCGAATCAGACAAAAAAGTTGTTTTTCAGATCATAGTGGAAGCGTTTCTTATCTACTTTTTATTAAGGGCGCTATTCAGGAATGCAGGGGTTGACTCAATTTTCTCCGAAGTTCTTTCTCTCATTTCATCCATCATGATCTGGATTCCATCCGTTTCAGGTAACGCACTAACAGCACAAATTACACTTGGGCTCTACTGGCAGGAAATTGCAATCCACAATCTGGCAGCTTTCTATCTTATAAAAAGAATAGATACATCCTCCAAGAAAAACGAATCTATTTTCTGGTGTGGGTTGCTCGGTTTGCTGGTATTCTATTCCGTTTCTGTTTTCCCAGCGTTTAGCCCGTATTTCTTTTTATGTAATCTGTTCGGTGTTGCTTTTTCCATTCTAGTCTGTGAACCAGCTGCAAAAAAAAGGATTTCATTCGTCTACCTATCTTTAGCTGCCTTCTTTATAATTATAAAAGCACCTTCATTTATGTATTATTTGGTCTCTTATACGCGTGAAGGTATATTCGATTACTCGAGCGGCATGCGCGCTGCCTGGTTGCAAGATCTTCCAAGACAATTGCCGTACTTATCAATGTTTACCCGTCCTGGTCTGGGCAACCTCGTTTCGACAAGCATGGGCCTTATCTGCTTGGCCGCATGTGGATATCATCTGGCTAAAAAAGAAAAACATAAAACCGAATATGCTTATTTGCTTGGAGCATGGTTAACAGGATTTGCCTATACCATTAAGTGGCTGTTGATTGGGGGAACTTTTGCAACCTGCTACTATTTTGAATTAGTTAGTGCACAAATTATGGTTTTTATTGCAGTTATATCCATATATGCACTTACGGAAAAATTGCTCAAAAAGAATAAGCACCGAATTATCATGTATATTCCTATCTTAGTTATCTCATTGGTGTATGTTTTTACCTCAAAAATCATCTGGCAAACATCTAAAAGAGAGCATTTTTCGAAGTGGCCCCCGTCTGGAAGCGATTGGACTGCTAACATTCAAAAGATTTCGGGAATCAATGAACAAGGCAAGTTTCAAGGGAAATGCCTGGTTTTATTGAACACGCAAAATCAAGACCGCTCCTCTTTTGGGGCTTTCTACGACATATGTGCAAACAAAATCAGGAAAACAATAGGTAGCGATTTGCTTATTGATCTCATGCATAAAAACGTCCCGCTTTTGAACGAGTATGGACAATTTATAAGTCCGCCTTTTCTGAGTCTGCTTTGCCTGTCTTTTTACGATTCAAAAGATCCCATTGCTCGAGCGGCAAGATGCCCAAGGGTTTTTAACGCTAAAATGGCAAGGCTTTTAGGAGTTTCATCCGTTGTCATTGATTCTCCCATTTCAGAGGAACTGATAATGCATGATAAAATGGGTGATCATGATTTATTTTTGTACAAAATAAGCCAAAGCAACATGGGAACTTACACCCCTACAAAAACTCAAATCTACTGCTCTTTGGAAGATATATACAAAAAGATAAAAAATAGCGAAGTTGATTTTAGCAGGAATGTTTTCATCGAGGATAATATACCTCAAACCTTAGTTCCTGCGGATGTCCAGGCGGTGAGTTTTGAAAAAGGTCCCGTATTGAAAATTAAGGCTAAGTCAAACGGCTGGTCGCTCATCGTGCTGCCTTTCGATTTTAGCTATTGCCTGAAGTTCTCCGGATCGGGCGAGGTCAAACTGATGCCTGTCAACCTAAGCTGTACAGGAGTTCTGATTCATGGAGACGTTGATGGATATATCGATTACAAATACTCTATGAATAAAAGCATAAAGAACCGAAAGAAAGATTATGACAGATCGTTGAGGCTCGGGATAAGGGAATTCGCGCCAGATCGGCTGTTTTATTTTTCAGGGCAACCATGAGAAACTATTTTGCCAAAAGAATCACGGAGTGGGCGCAAGAAGATGAAAAGATCGTTTTGCTGAGCGGGGATATCGGCAACCGGCTTTTTGATAAGTTCAAGGAAGCTTGTCCTGGAAGATTTTATAATTGCGGGGTAGCCGAGGCGAACATGGTCGGGGTGGCGGCGGGTTTGGCGATGCAAGGTTTTCGACCCGTTTGTTATACCATTGCCCCTTTTCTCACTTACCGGGCCATGGAGCAGATCCGCGTCGACCTCGGCTATCATCATCTCCCGGTGATTTTGGTTGGGACGGGGGGAGGTCTTTCCTATGCCTCTCTTGGGGGGACCCATCACTCCTGTGAAGAGCTGGGAATGTTGCGGCTGATCCCGGGAATGAATGTGGCCGCACCAGGCGACTCGAGGGAGCTAGAGATGATCTTGAGTCACTCCCTCGAGTCCTCGTCGCCGAGCTACATCCGGATTGGAAAAAAAGGAGAGCCAGAGGTCCATGCGACCCCGCTGCAGGCGAGCCCCGGACAACCTCTGCGACTTCGGACCGGTAAGGATGTTGCCCTTGTGGCATGTGGGACGATATTGCCCGAAGTTGTTTTGGCCGCGGAACAGCTGGGGAAAGAGGGCATCTCGGCCTCTGTTTTTTCCCAGCCCTATTTGAAGCCATTTGCCGATCAGGAGTGGGAAAAAATATTCCAGGAACACCGCATGGTGGTCAGCATCGAAGAGCATAGCCGTCTCGGTGGCTTGGGAGCGGCTTTGGCGGAGTGGAAGGCGGACAAGCCCAAGACTTCACCCTTGGTCAGGCTGGGAAGCGGGGATGAATTCTTACACCGCACAACCGATCAGGAAGGGGCGAGAAAATATTTCCGGCTGGACACGAAAGGACTGACTCAAAAAACACGGGCGGCATGGGGCGGGATCGACCCAGTCTGATCTTTGGGCCGAATCAGGTTTTATGAAAAAGCCCCTCAGGAAGCGCGGAAAACTTGCGGGGCATCTGGCCTGGATAACCCTACATCTGCGTCGCTGGGTGAAAAAAAATATAAGGAATATTGCGTGGCACTGCTTGGCCGATGTCCGGCAAAACAAGGAAGATGCTACAGTGTTTCGAAAATTACTTAGGCATCAGTCAGTATTTCAAAGCTACGTCATATGTCCGGGGAACCTGAGCCAGTGGCAGTATAACAAATTGAGGCGGGGGTATGAGGAGGAATCCCTATGGAAAAAGGCCATCCAATCTCTGCTTCCCTATACGATGGTCACTTACGATGGATTAATGAGCCTCGTGCAAATAACACGCCATGTGCAAAAAGAAAATGTTCAAGGAGATCTGGTTGAGGCGGGGACGTGGCGGGGCGGGGCCGCCGGGTTAATGGCCCTGGCTGCCTCATCTGTCCCCGGATCTGTACGGCGGAAGATACATCTTTTTGACAGCTTCCAGGGAATTCCCGAGCCCGACCGGAAGCACGATCCTGTCGATTGGATTGTCAATGACATGAAGCTCCCGGAGTCGGAGGCTTTGGGCAGACTTCGCGGGATCAAGGCGCTGGAGGCTCCAAGGGAGGATCTGGAAAAAGTTCTTTTTGAAATCTGCGCGTATCCACGAGAGAAGGTCGCGATTTATGAGGGCTGGTTTCAGGAGACCGTTCCCCTGGCGGCACGGAATATAGACACCATTTCCATTCTACGGTTGGATGGGGACCTTTATGCCTCGACAAAGGTTTGCTTGGAACACCTGTATCCGAAACTGGTCTCAGGCGGGTTTCTAATTATTGATGACTGGTGCTTGGCCGGAGCAAGGCAGGCCGTCACGGAATATTTGGAGAAGCAGAAACATAAACCCTTCCGGTCTCTCGCCGACGGAACCGTTTGTTATTTCATTAAACCCTGATTATGGCCTATCTGGACTTTATTTCCCTGATCCACAAGTCGACCCCGAGGGATTATCTGGCTCGGGTAAATGACCCGGAATTTCCCAAGGCCAAAGCGGCCCGGTTGGCCAAACAGTGGGATAAGGATTATTGGGATGGAGACCGCCGGACCGGTTACGGGGGGATGAAGTATGATGGGCGATGGCGCAAGGTGGCTGATGCCATGGCGAAACATTACCAGTTGAAAGCCGGGGAAAAGGTGCTGGATGTCGGTTGCGGAAAGGGCTTTTTGATGTACGACCTGATGGAATCGGTTCCAGGACTGGAAGTGACCGGCCTAGATGTGTCCGGTTACGCAAAAAAGAACGCCAAGCCTGAAATTCAGAGCCGGATTCACGAAGGGCACGCCAAAAAACTTCCTTTTCAGGACCGTGAGTTCGACCTCGTGATCTCGATCAACACGCTTCACAACCTCGAGTGTTTCGATCTGGACCCCGCGCTTCGGGAAATTGAGAGGGTCGGAAGAAAAAACAAATACCTCTGCGTCGAGTCCTGGAGGAACGAGGAGGAAAAAGCGAATCTGCTCTATTGGCAGTTTACCTGTGAAAGCTTTTACACCCCCCAAGGTTGGGAGTGGTGGTTTCAAAAGACGGGCTATTCGGGGGATTATAGTTTTATATATTTTGAATGACCTCCCCCGGCGGCAGAACCATCGGTCTAGATTTTGACAACACGATCGTTTCCTACGAAAAGGTTTACCGTCGTTTGGTGGAGAAACACGGAGCGGAGATCGTGCCAGGGCAGTCCGCCAAAAACACGCTCAGGGACCATTTTCACCGCAAAGGGGAGTCGAATATTTTTACCCAAATCCAGGGAGAGGTCTACGGTCCTGGTCTGGCCGGTGCCGAGGCCTATCCGGGTTTCTCGTCCTGTCTGGAGCAGTTGATGGCAGACGGATGGAAGGTGGTGGTTGTCAGTCATCGCACAAAACATCCGCTGGCCGGTCCGATGCACGACCTTCATCAGGCCGCCCGACAATTTTTGGAAGCCTCCGGTTGGCTTGGGGAGAGGATCCGGGAAGCCCATTTTGAGGAAACCAAGGAGGCCAAACTCGCCCGAATTGCCCATTGTGGGTGTAACTTCTTTGTGGACGACTTGCCGGAAATTCTGGCTCACCCGGCATTCCCCCCGAATTGCCAGCCTCTTTTGTTTGACCCTTCGGGCGATCCTGAGATAGGCACTCCTCATAGGCGGGTTCGACATTGGAACGAGCTGCCGTCTCTTCTGGAAGTGGGAATCCAATGAAGGGGGAAGAACCACAGCCCTCCGAGCAGGTATTGTCCCGACTTTTGGCGGAAACTCCCAAGGAAATCCGTTCCGTTTCCGGAGGAGCTAACAACCGGGTTTGGGAGGTAAAGACGCTCGAGCGGAAGTATCTCCTCAAAGAGTATTTCCGCTCCCCCGTGGATTCGCGGGATCGATTCGCTTCCGAAAAAGCTTTTTACACGCACGCCCAAAGCAAGGTGCCGGGGAAAATTCCCCTAGTGCAGGGCTGGGATCCGGAATCAGCCGGCTCCAACAAATCTCCGGTGAAGATTCTGAGGCGGAGGAGGCACGTCATCTTGTGAAAGAGAAGGTGATGCCGGCCTGGGAGCGGATCTTGAAAACAGCCAACCGTGAGTGGCCTGAAAAAGGCCGGGGAACGCATAAGGCAGCGGCCTGCATTTCTCCCTCTGATTTTGGATTTCATAATTCCCTTTTGGGGGATGATAACCGACTCCGATTCTTTGACTTTGAATATGCCGGGTGGGACGACCCCGCGAAAATGGCGGCTGACTTTTTTTGCCAGCCCCGAATTCCTGCACCCGCTTCCGAGTTTCACCGGGTCGCGGCTTTTTTGGGGGAACTGTTTCCCCTAGACGCAGAAGTGCCGGAGCGCGCGACCAGCCTCTGGCCGGTCTACCGCATGAAATGGATATGCATCATGCTGAATGAATTTCTCCCGGCTGGAAAAACCCGCAGGGGATTTTCCCTGGGAGAGGAGGCTCAGGTGGAACTGCGCCGGCAACGTCTTCGGGCCGTCCGTGATTCTCTTAAAAAACTCGATTCAATCCAATGAAAGGCTTCCGGCGAAAACCACGGGTGCTGGTGGTGGGAGGGGGAACTCTGGCCCGGGCCCTGGAGAAGAAATTTCAACCAAGTGGTATCCCGGCTTTTCTGGCCGGGCGGAATCCGGGCCCCTGGCATTTGGACCTGTCCCGGGATCCCGGCTGCTGGAATGTGCCAGGCGACTTGGACTGGGTTTTTGTTTGTGCGGGGATGACGTCCCGTGCGGAATGTGAAAAGCACCCCCACCTTTCCCGGTGGACCAACGTGGGGGGGGGCGTGCGGCTGGCCCGGCACTTTTTATCACGGGGAGCGAAAGTGGTTTTTTTTGGAACCGACCTTTCTCCCGAAGCGGGGGAGTATGCGAAACAAAAGGAGGAGCTGAGAAGGCAGTTGGCCCAGCTACCCGGAAGCGTTTGGATCCGGTTGGGAAAAGTGGTGCA
>RGGS01000241.1 GCA_010024525.1 Verrucomicrobiota bacterium
GCCTACATTGGTGGCACCGATATTGCCGCTTCCCCGGGTGCGGACATCGACCCCCTTGAAGCGACCCAGCCAAAAGCCAAAAGGCAAAGAGCCCAAAAGGAAGGCCAAGCCTAGGGGGGTAAGGTGTGCTGTCATCCTTGGGGGATTGGACGAGCGGAAGCCTGTCCGCAAGGAAAACCCGCAGGGCGATTTTTATTTGGGAAACCGACTTTTTTGGGTTAGGTTTTTTCCTTATGCCGGAGATCACTTCGAGCCAGCTTGCGCCCTCTCATCAAGAAGCCTTTCGCAAAGCCAAGGACGCTCTGAACCGCCAAAACACCGACTACATCCTGATGCTCCTTCCCCCTGTGCTGGAGGCGGCGCCCGGATTTCTGGAAGGCCGAAAGCTTTTGCGCGCCGCCCAGCTGAATAAGGCCAAGACGGCGTCGAAGATGGAGAAGAGCATGGCGGCGGTAAAAATCGCTCCCATGGTGATGCAGGCCAAGGCGGCGGCGGGAAAATCCCTGGGCACGGGGCTGGCCAAATTAGAGGAGGCCCTTTCACTGGACCCGCAAAATTCCCAGGCCAACGGGGCGCTGGCGGAGTTGGCCCTGGCCAATGATTCCCTGATCGCTGCCAAGCAGATGACCAAGGCGCGGGACGTCTATCAGACCATCATGGAAATCAATCCCACCGATGGGGAGGCTCTGAAGGGGATGAAGGACTGCAGTGCCATGAGCGCCTCCCAGGAAGGTGGTTGGGAAAAATCCACCGATTTCCGGGATTCACTAAAAAACAAGGACGAGGCGTTGGCTTTGGAGTCGGCCTCCAAGGTGGTAAAAAGCGCCGAAGCTTTGGCGGACCAGCTGGCTCGCTTGCACGCCCAGTTTGAAAAAGAACCGCAAAACGTGACGCTTGCCCGGCAGATCGCCGAACTGTGCGAGCAACAAGGATCTTTGGATCATGCCCTGCAGTGGTTTCAATTTGCCCACGAACTGGCCCAAAAAACCGATCCAAACCTTGAAAAAGCGGTCTTCCGGCTTCGCCTGGCCCTGCTGGATGCCGAACTCGAGCAGGCGAGAGCAGCCGGTTCCGAGGCCGTCACGGTGGCGGAAATCGAGGGGAGAAAAAAAGCCTTGGTCCTTGAGGGAGCGAGAGACCGTGTAACACGGTATCCCAACGACCTGCAGTACCGTTTCGAGCTGGGCGAGGCCTTAATCGAAAACGGATTCGACAAGGAGGCGGTTCCTGAACTCCAACAGGCTTTGCGACAACCCTCCGTCCGGCATCGAGCTCTCAATCTTCTCGGACTTTCCTACCACAAGCGCCGGATGCTTGATCTGGCGGCGAAGCAATACGCCCTTGCGGCCAGTGAGATCGTGGCCATGGACAACGTGAAAAAGGACGCAATTTACAACCTGGGCATCGTCCTCGATGAGATGGGCAAGAAGGCTGAGGCGCTGGATGAGTTTAAAAAGATTTACGAGATCGACAGCCAATTCCGCGACGTGGCCGACCGGGTGGAATCCGCCTATCAGCAGACCACCTAAAAAGGCGGAGGCCGGACGGCCTTTTCGCCGCCCGACCCCCGTTCCCGAGGAACTCCTGTAAGCCGGATTCTGTGGCCTTCCGGTTTCCCGGAAAGTCGGCAGCCATTTCTCTAATCCGCCTCGCGGCGGATTCCGGTCGGGCGTCTCCGCCTTTCCGGTGCGGCACCAACCCGGAGTTGCCCCACTTGCGCGGGACGGGCGGACCACCCGTGACTCCTGCTCGGCCTTGCACCATCCGTGGTTTGTCATTCCCTGCCGGTTACCCGTCAGGTGGTGGGCTCTTACCCCGCCATTTCACCCTTACCCTGCATGACCGAAGCCAAGCCGGGCGGTATTTTTTCTGTGACACTTTCCGTCAACCCCGACTTTCGTCGGAACTGCCCCCGGTTTCCCGGGGCGGACCGTCCTTTGGTGTCCGGACTTTCCTCCCCTCAACTCACCCGAAAGTGGCTGAAGGGCGACTGCCCGAGCTCCAGCCTTATCATAAGATGGATATGCCTCATGGCAATATTGTCGGCCGGAGGGAAAGGGGTGTTTCGAGGACGAAGAGGGCGACCGCGATGCGTTTATTCCATCCAGACCAGAGGATTCCAAGCGAATAGGGTGATCAGTTCTATCACCAAGGCCATGAGGAAAGTAGGAATCAGGATGGACAAACCAAGACCTGCCAAAAAAGGAAACTTCGGGCTTTGAGCATGCGTTTTATACAAATGCGATCCCACCGCCAAGACCACGCCGGCCGTCAGAGTTGCGCCAGTGACGATCATGTTAAATTTCTAGGTTCCTTGCGCCGTGGAGGCAAGCCATCCATCTCAAACTGCACTCAAATCATCGGGTTATTCGATGGGTTTTCCCTTGGGGTCGATCAGACGAACTTCTTTTCCCACCCTCACCTGCGCACGACCTTGGTGAAAATCGGCGGCCTCATCAAAACTTGGAGGGATGACCAAATCACCCTTGGGATTGATGTATCCGTACTTTCCGGTGATTCGGTCCGTCATCTGAATCCGTGCCAAACCCTCCGAGAAAGAACCGGCCCAAGCGTACTTCTTGTCAAAGGGGGAAGATCCGTCCGGCTTGATGTAGGACCAAGTCTCTTTTTCCCCCGGAGGTCCGCTTTTCTGAACGGCGGCCAACCCGCCGGCAAAAGACTGCGCCTGGTCGAAATCCGGTTCGACCACTAGCTTGCCTTTGGCGTCCACAAAACCCCACTTCGATCCGTCTTTGACACAGCCCAGCCCCTCCTGAAATGGCCGGGCCCATGAATACTCGGCCTCAATGGCCCACCTGCCCTGGGGGTCGATATAGCCGAATTTTCCCG
>RGGS01000242.1 GCA_010024525.1 Verrucomicrobiota bacterium
CCTGCAGATCCAGATCAAAGCCCAGCACCTGACCCCGCAACCTTTGAAACCGGATCTCCCCGGGCCGGAATTCAATCACCGCCTCCACCCTTCGGGCCTGGGCCTCCACCCCCTCGCCCAAGGGCCAATCAATATGGGCATCCCTCAAACGGGCTCCGGACAAAAAAGGCTCTCCTTGTTTCCATGCCAACCAGTTGAGTGAAAGCTCCACCCGCCCGACTCTTAGACGCTCCTCTTTCCTGCCTGCATCCCGATACACCACCAGATCCCTCGCCACCAGCCCACCCAGGGGATCCAGGGTGATTTTGCGCGCATCCACCTCCAGGCCTCGCGACGCCAGTTCCCGAACCAACCGGTCCTTCCACGCCTGAGGCACACCCACGACGCGGCCCAACAACAAAAGGACCACAAAGAAAAAAAGGACCATCCCACCCATCCGCTGCAACCAACGCCCGGCTGATCCCGCGGAAGGGGGGCGCATGCGAACCGCCTTTCGCAGGGTGCCGAATATTGGGGTGTTCATCCGCCCCAATCATCGCTAACAACTCTTTTTCTAGAATCACAAAATCCTTTTATGGCTGATAACCGCATGGAAAAGATCGTCGCGCTCTGCAAGCGCCGGGGCTTCATTTTCCAATCCTCCGAAATTTACGGCGGCCTCAACGGGGCTTGGGACTACGGTCCCCTTGGCTCCGAACTCAAACGCAACCTCAAGGACAACTGGTGGCGGGCCATGACCCAGTTCCGCGACGATATCGTCGGCATGGACGGTTCCATTCTCATGAGCCGCTCCGTCTGGAAGGCCAGTGGCCACGAGGCCACCTTCACCGACCCCATGATGGACTGCAAAACCTGCAAGGGTCGCTTCCGTGCGGACCAGATCACCACCACCCCGTGCCCGCAAAAACCCAGCAAGATGGTCAACGCCTGCGGGGGGGAACTCACCGAGCCCCGTCAGTTCAACCTGATGTTCAAAACCTATGTCGGCCCGGTGGAGGATGACCGCAACCTCACCTACCTTCGCCCGGAAACCGCCCAGGCCATGTTCGTCCAATTCAAGAACATCTTGGAAGTGTCCCGCAAAAAACTGCCTTTCGGCATTGCCCAGATCGGCAAGGCGTTTCGCAACGAGATTAACCCCCGCAACTTTACCTTCCGTTCCCGTGAATTCGAACAAATGGAGGTCGAGTTCTTTGTTCGCCCGGCCGAGGGGAAAAAATGGCTCGAACAGTGGCTCGCCGATCGCCTCGCCTGGTACGAATCCATTGGCATTCCCCGAAAAAAAATCACGGTCTATGACGTGCCGGACAAGGACCGCGCCTTCTATTCCCAAGGCACCTACGACCTTCTCTACGAATTTCCTTTTGGCACCGAAGAGCTCGAAGGCATCGCCTACCGCACCGACTACGACTTGAAACAACACCAGGAAGCCAGCGGCAAGCCCTTGGAATATTTTGACGAGGAAACCAGGGAGAAGTTCATTCCGCACGTGGTCGAACCCAGCGCCGGCGTGGACCGCACCACCCTCGCCCTGATCTGCGAGGCCTACGACGAGGAGGAAGTCACCGATGAAAAGGGCGCCAAAGAAAACCGCGTCGTCCTCCGCTTCCACCCCAAAATGGCTCCGATCAAGGCCGGCGTTTTTCCCCTGCTCAAAAACAAGCCGGAACTCGTGGAAAAAGCCAAAGCCCTCACGGCCACCCTCCGCCACCACTTTCCCGTCTTTTACGATGAGTCGGGCGCCATTGGCCGCCGATACCGCCGGCAGGACGAAATCGGCACCCCTTTTGGCGTCACCGTGGATTTTGAAACCTTGGAGGGCGCCAAGGAAGGCCCGCTGGCCGGACAAAAGGACACCGTGACACTTCGCCATCGCGACTCCATGAAGCAGGAACGCCTTCCTATCTCCGAACTTCTCCCTCGTCTCCAGTCCGTCCTTGCCTGAAGCGAACATGGCGAAGTCTCGCCGCCGACTGACGGACTTGCCCAAGGCTTTTGCCGAGGTGGATCTTGACCGTCTGGGCCGGCTTGGGGCCCCCGAAATTATTTACGGAGCCGGTAAAACGGTCGCCCAAATTCAGGCCATCTCCCGCCGCATGCTTTCCCAGAATCAACCTGTTCTGGTTACCCGGTTGGATGAAAGAAAGGGAAAACAACTCCTGCGGATTTTCCCGAAAGGCAAATATCATCCCGCCGCCCGGACTTTTTCCATGAAACCAAACAAAAGTCGGCCCGTCTGGCAGGCACGCTCCTTCCGGGTCGCGATCTGTGCGGCTGGAACGTCCGACCACCCGGTGGCGGAGGAGTCCTTTGCCACGTTGGAGTTTTTGGGACACCGGCCGTGTCGCTTTTACGACATCGGGGTGGCCGGTCTCCACCGGACCCTGCGCCATCTGCCTGCCTTGCGCTCCCATGATGCCCTCATCGTGGTCGCCGGCATGGAAGCCGCCCTTCCAAGTGTGCTGGGCGGGCTGGTCGGTCTTCCCCTCGTGGCCGTTCCCACCTCGGTCGGCTATGGGGCCCACCTCCAGGGGCTGACCGCTTTTTTGGGGATGCTCAATTCCTGCGCCCCGGGAATCACCGTGGTCAATATCGACAACGGTTTTGGCGCCGCCTACGCCATCCACCGGCTGGCCCTCGCCTCCCATTCTCGTCCCCTCTCCTCTCGTTCGGTTGGCGTTTAGCCCATCGGACGATCTCCAGGACGATCCTCCCTATTGTACCTCCGTTTCGGCTTCATCTTGATCGTTCCCCAAAAATGCCCCCTTCCGTCCCGCGGGCTTCTTGAGCACAATCTGAACCGTGCCCACGATTTTGCTGGCTCAGGAAGACCCCTCCTCGCTGGCGGA
>RGGS01000243.1 GCA_010024525.1 Verrucomicrobiota bacterium
GATGAAGGAGAGCGGGGCCGCTTGTGTCTTTTTGGATATTCGCTCGAGGGGGACAGAATTTTTGGAAAAGCGGTTCCCGGCCATCACCTCCACCTTGCGGGGGCTGGGGATCGACCCAGCCCATCAACCGATTCCGGTGGTGCCGGCGGCACATTACCAATGCGGGGGAATTCCGGCCGCCTTGGATGGAACCACCCAGCTGGCAGGTTTGTTGGCCTTGGGGGAAGTGTCCTGCACGGGGTTGCACGGAGCCAACCGGTTAGCGAGTAATTCCCTTCTGGAGGCTTTGGTGATGGCCCATCGGGCAGCGGAGAGCCTTCCTGGAAAGCTGGCCCGGATTCCCAAGGCGGTGGCGGTGCCCAGATGGAAGGAGGGCAAGACCCACGATGCCGACGAACTGGTGGTCATCACCCACAACTGGAAGGAGATTCGGCAGTTAATGTGGGATTATGTGGGAATCGCCCGCACTCAAAAGCGGCTTCTTCGTGCCCAGTCCCGCCTGCGTCTGCTGCAACAGGAGGTGCAGGAGTTCTACTGGAATTTCCGGGTGACCGCGGATTTGCTGGAGCTGCGGAATCTCGCGCTCTGTGCCGCGCTGATCGTCGAATCAGCCCTCCGAAGGCATGAGAGTCGTGGACTGAATGCCAATGCAGATTATCCCAAACTGCAGAGGCGGGCGAAGGATACGTTGATTCGGTCGGGCGAGGTCTAAACGTTGCTCGCCTCTCTCCACCAAGCGAGGAAGGCGAGGACGGACCAGAGAGAGCGACGGTGATCGGCCCGTTGGTTCAGATGTTCCTCGGTCATCCTGCCTACGGCGGCAGGATCGAGAACTCCGGTGGATTGAACCAGGGAGGGGTCGGTCAGATCCCGGGCCCAAGATTTTAGATCTTGTTGCAGCCAAGCGGCGACGGGCATGGCAAAGCCGGCCTTTTTCCTTTGCAGGATGGCGGGAGGGAGGTCGTTCCTCAGCGCCTCTTTGAGAATCAGCTTGGTCTGACGACCCCGAAGTTTGTAGTCGGCTCGGAGGGAGAAAGCGTGGGTGACCAGGTCAATGTCGAGGAAGGGCACGCGAACCTCAAGGGAGTGGGCCATGCTGGCGCGGTCCACCTTCATGAGAACACATTCCTGAAGGTAGAGTTTGGTGCAGAGGTAAAAGATTCGCTCCAACCCGCCGGAAAGGCCGCTGCGGTAGGCCAATCGGGTGACATCCTCAAAGGCGTTGTGTCGGTGCAGTTCGCTGCGGACTTCGGGAGCCAGGAGATCGCGACGCTCGGCATTGCCGCAGGCTCCCATCCAGAGCAGAAATCGAATTTCCGCCGGGAGTCCCAAACCTTTGAGAAACTGGGCGAGGAGGAACGGGATGCTCTTATAGTTGTGGGAAACGGGCATCCGTTGGATGAGGTGGTTGATGGCATCGCGGACTCCCACCGGAAGAAAGGAGAGACGCTCCATCAAGAGGTGGGCCTGAAAAGTGGGGTACCCGGCCCATTTCAGCGTAGGGAAGTTCGTTGTAGGAGGCCTCCTGAAAACCGATGGAAAAGGAGTGGAGTTTTTTTCCCGCCAAAGGGGCGGCCAAAGCGGCCACGGCACTGGAGTCAATGCCGCCGCTCAGAAGAATGCCGACCTCGACATCGCTCCGAAGTTGGTAGCGAACAGCCTCCTGCAGAAGGTCGCGGGTGGCCTCGGCAGATTCGTCAAAGGTCCCCGCCCCGACTGGGTTGTCCTCAATCGGCAGATCCCAAAAATATTCGGTGCGGCGACCGGCAGGGGACCAGATCACCATCTGGCCGGGCTCCAGTTTACGCACTCCCGCATAGGCGGTGGAGGGTGCGGGAATGTAGCCGAAGGCTAGATACTTGTTGATGGAGGCGGGATCGAGTCCGGGCCGAAAACCCGGATAGCGGAGAAGGGAGCGAAGCTCCGACGCAAAAAGAAGCTCTCCCCGATGGTTCGCGTAATAGAGGGGTTTAATCCCCAAGGGATCACGGGCAAGAGTGAGGCGTTTTTCTCGGGCATCCCAGATGGCGAAGGCAAACATACCATTGAGGCGGGGGAGGCAGTCAGCGCCGTCCTCGGCCCAGGCTTGGAGGAGAACTTCCGTATCGGATTGGGTTTGAAACACGACTCCCCGTGCCTCCAGATCCCGCCGAAGTTCCACGTAGTTGTAAATTTCCCCGTTAAAGACGATGTGCCATCGACCATCGGCGGAAGACATGGGTTGGCCACCGCCGGCGAGGTCGAGAATGCTTAGGCGGCGGTGTCCCAAACGGACGGCAGGATCGGTGTAGGCGCCCTCCGCATCCGGTCCCCGGTGGGAGAGTGCGCGGGTCATGCCGGAAAGGGCCATGTCCGGTTTCTCCGGTTGATGGCGATGCGTGGTGAATCCGGCAATGCCGCACATAAGTCTCCAGACTCGATCACCCGGGCCGTAGTTTCAAGCTAGGACGGGGGCGGGTTAAGGCTGAAGATTAGGATGAAGTTTCAGGAAAGGTCGCGTAGGGTATCCCCTCATGGGATATGAGATCGCGAAGAAAGACCGCTGGGGGTTGTTGATATTTGCCGCCCTGGTGGCGTTTCCGTTTCTCGGGTCTTTTGGATTATTGGAGCCGGACGAGGGACGATTTGCCCAGATCGGCCGGGAGATGATGGCGGGCGGGGATTTTCTGGTGCCCCGGCTTAATGGGATCGAGCAATTCTACAAGCCGCCGCTGGTCTACTGGATCAATGCCATCGGCTATCGGGTCTTGGGAATCTCGGAGTGGACCGCCCGGTTGCCCTCCGCTTTGGCTTTTTTCGGCACGATCTGGTTGACGGGTTG
>RGGS01000244.1 GCA_010024525.1 Verrucomicrobiota bacterium
GGGGAGCCCGGTCTGGCGGAGGTCCTGGGAGGCCAGGCCGAGTGGCGCAAAGTCATCCAAACCACGCAATACAAGAATCTGTTTTTCATCTCGGCGGGGGAACCTGCCGGTCATCCGGGCGAGCTCTTCTTTAGCGCATCCTGCGAGCTTCTGTTGCAGGAACTGCGTGGAGAATATGAAACGGTGATTGTCGACACCGCCCCGGTTCTGGCGGTGGACGACACTCCAAGTTTGGCACCCAAAGCCGATGGGACCCTGATTATTTACCGGTCCGGCCGTACTTCCTGCCGGCTCATGCGCAATTCGCTCGAGGCTCTTTATTCCCGGAACGCAAAAGTTCTGGGTATTATTTTCAACGGGGTTGATCCCAAGCAGCCTGAATACGGGTATTACAAGTATACGGAGTACTACTACAGTAAGACGGTCAGCCGGAAAAAGGAGGGCAACGAAAAAAGCGGCAATTCCGGAGCGCCTGAGACCGCCTCTACCCTGCAGGAATCTGCGCAGGAGGTGGCCCCTGCGAAACCTTTGCCACCTCCGCCGGTTCCTCCAGCCTCAGGATTAACTTAAGCCATATTGATGCCAAACTTTCGGAGAGACGGCGCTAAGTCGCTCCCTGGAGGCAGGTGCAGGGTGTGCCAACCCATCTCCGAGGGGGTGGTCAGATTTTCGGCCAAGTCATCGATGAAAAGGGATTGCGCGGGCAGGGCGCCGGACTTTTGGATGGCGACTTCGTAGATCCTGGGATGGGGCTTGCGGGAACCCACTTCATGAGAGTAGATGCGGGGTCGGAAAAGTGGGAAAAAATCAAAGTTTGCCTCCAGGAAACGTATATGGGCGGCGCAGGTGTTGGAGATCAGCGCCACGGGGTACTTTTTGGCCAAGGCATGTGCAAGGGCCACGCGCTCCGGCAGGGGGTGGAAAATGTCGCAAAACGCCTCCTGCAAATCGTCCATGGCATGTTCGAGATTGAGTTCTCTGGCGAGGTGGTTGAAATATTCCTGACAGGTGGATTGGCCCCTTTCGTAATCGTGGGCCCGTTCGTGGGACCAAATCTTTTCGCAAAAGGCCTCCACGGTGTGGCCCGAGCGTATTGCTAAGGCCTTGAGTTTGGCGCCTGATCGCAACCCGACCAGGATGTTGCCTAGGTCAAAGAAGATGTGGGTTACGGGAAGGGAGGGCACGCCAGTCCTTCCTCATTTCGATGTCTGAATATATTCTCCAGCCCAACCATCCGGGGGAGGTGTTTTGAGGAATCCCTCGCAGATCTTTCGATAGGCTTTGGAGGGGCCGTCCTCCGGATCCAAGGCAAGAGCTTCGTCAAACTTGGCGATGGCCTCTTGGAACCGACGTTGGGCATGCAACCGCCAACCCTCCTCGAAAGTATGAACCACTCTCTGTTTTATGTCCGGCAGTTCCCCTTTCTTGGCGAGAAGCTCATAGCAGGGGACGGGCTCGGTTTTCCCCTTCACAATCATGTTGGCCAGGAAACGGGCCTCAATCTTGTCTTTGGCCATTTCGTAGGTTTTCCCCCCGATCATAATGTGGGTATCGAAGGGCTTGTTGGCGGGTTCAAAACGGGCGGCCTGATTCACGGCGTCTCCCATGACGGTATATTGGAATTTTTTGTCGGAGCCCATATTCCCGGCGGCCACCTCCCCCGTGTTGATTCCCATGCGAGCGTCGATATCGCAACCGTATTCGGCTTTGAGTTCCTGCTTGAGCGATTGGAGCCGTTCCTGTTGTTCCAGCGCCGACCAGCAGGCCTTCCAAGCATGGGAATCGGGATCAGGATCCACCCAGACCGGAACTCCGAAGTCGGCCATGATGGCATCCCCGGCGTATTTATCAATGTACCCGCCGAATTTGGTGACCAGATCACTCATGGGGGTCAGGTAGCGGTTCAGTATCTTGGCCAAGTCCTCGGCGGAGACGGACTCTGAAATCGTGGTGAAGCCGGCCAAATCCGAGAAAAAGATGGTGGCCATTCTCTTCTCCCCGGTGAGGCGAAAACGATCCGGATCCTCCTGCATGTAGGCGAGAACTTCCGGGCTGACCATGGTCGAAAACATTCCGCTGACCCGGCGCTTGGCCCTCTGTTCGAGAACGAATTCATATCCGAGACAACCGACTCCGCCAAAAAGCAGCGTCAGGGCAGGGTTAACGGCTGGCAAAACCAGGCTCCACTGGTCCTGAACCAAGAAGGTGAGGGCGGCGTACCCCAAACCGACCACGAGGAGGAGGAGGAGGCGGAGAACGGGTTGACTGGTGGCAAGAATGAGGGCCAGGGCCATGCAGGCCCCGGTTAACAAAAGGGCGGGCCCAGCCCAAGAAGGAGGAAGGTTAAGAAAAGATCCCGCGAGGGCGGCGCCCAAGGCCGCCAGATGCACCTCGGGCCCGGGCATGGGATTCGGGTAAGGGGTCCGGATGACATCCTTGGACCAGTTTCCATAAGGGCCGACGAGGACGAGTTTATCTTTCAGCTTTTCCCCGTTTTCAAAAACCTTCTCCCAGGTGGAGGGAACAAAAAGTTGGTACACGGGAATCGATTTGTAATTAAAATTAGGAGGCCCCGGGAAGCGAAGAAGCCCGGAACCGCTAGCCGGAATTCGATCGGCATACCCGGCTTTTTCCAGCATTCGGCAGGCAAGGGAAGCGGCCATGGTGTCCTGAAATTTTCGTCGGTAGTCCGCCCGACGAACGATTCCGTCGCTGTCTGGCCACAAGTTGACGTAGCCGACCCGGCCGGCTGTATTTTCCCTGGAAATTTCCGTGGCCCCCATAGGGGCGAGGGCTGCCGGGAGAGTTAACTGGACCGAG
>RGGS01000245.1 GCA_010024525.1 Verrucomicrobiota bacterium
GTGGCGAGGCGCTTCCGGATCACGGGGTTGGATATTTCCACCAATGCACTCCGTCTTTACGAGCGCCACAATCCTGACGCGGTTGGCACCATCCATGCTGACCTGCTGCGTCTTGACTTAGGAGGCGCGCTCTTCGATGGGGCCTACAATCTTGGCGTGCTAGAGCACTTCGAGCCCAAAGACATTGTGCGTATCTTGCAGAATATGATGCGCGTCGTTCGTCCAAGGGGGAGGCTGGTTATTTTTTGGCCTCTCGCCAACGCGCCAAGCGTCAAACTTCTGGGAGCCTGGCATCGTCTGCTTAACCGTGGGGCACGCGAGAATGTCCGTCTTCACCCCCCTGAGGTCAGCCTGATTCAATCAAAAAGCCAGGTAGAGAAACTGATCGAGGATGCAGGTCTAAAGTTGGCTAGCTATAGCGTTTCTCCTTCGGATCTTTTCATCCAGGCTGTGTTGGTCGTATCGCGACCGGAAGGATTTTAATTATTGAATCCAAATGAAAAACTGATCGGCTGGCGAGCTAGCGGGCTACTGGTTCTGTTAGGTCTTTTCTCGCATGGACTGCTTTGCTTTACGGATTACGTCCTATGGGATGGATATTGGTATTACCCGGAGTTGGCGGCGTCCGGAGGTCCAGCAGGAATGAAACGGTTATTTTCAGAGATAGGGAGACCTTTGGATCTTATCTATCTTCTGCCTTTTACGGTTTTGCGGAATATAGAGGCCCCCAAAATTGCGGGTTTGATAGCCTGGGTGGTTATACCCGTGATCATTAATTTGGTTCTGCAGCGGGGTGCAAGATTTCCGCCCCTGCATGCTTTTGCCGTGAGTTCAGTCTCAGCCGTTCTTCCGGTATTTGACGTCTTGGGAGAAATTGCCCTTTGGCCAAATACGTTGGCCCTGCTGATCTTTTGGCTCGGGATGGTTGTGCTCGTGACCCTTCCAAAAATGGGTGCCAAAAATCGCATAGCATGGCGAGTGCTTTCACTCCTTTTTCTGGCGATTTCCTTTAACCTGAATTCGCTGCTTGTATTTTTTTATGCTTTGGGGGTTTTTCTTGTGACCTCTCGAGCGATTCTCGGCAAGACGGAGCTATCAGTCGCCTGCTTTGCCTTGGTCATAAAGCGGCACTTGGACTTTATGATTCTTCCGTTGGTATTCTGGGTGGCGAAAAGCGCTTTCACTCCAGTGCATGGTTTTTATCTCGGCTACAACCAACCAAACATTTCCGTCGACCGGATGAAATCCGGCCTTTTTTCCTTATTTTCCTTTTTGCTGGGGGAAGCGGCGGAAATCTTTTCATCTTTAATCGTGCTGATGTTGGCGGTGGGCCTCGCCTTAATAGTCGCCTACAAAACCGCCCTATTCCGCAAGTCAAAATCAACACAAGGAGGTGCGACGATACCCCGGTCTCTGGGCTGGCTCGCGATGGGCGGGGGGCTGTTTTTATTGGTTGCTGCTGCGTTTCCATACGCTGCAGTAGACCAACCCCTTGCAAGTTTCGGTTGGCTCTCACGCAATTGCATACTGACCGCGCTTCCCATTTCCTTGCTTATTTGTGGTGTCGCGCTTCAAGCCAATCGCTTATTTCTCTCGGACCGACCCTTCGCCTGGATAGTCCCTGTCGCTGCAATGCTTGTTCTTGGAGTATTTGTAAGCAACCGCAACTACTTACAATGGCAGGCGCTTGGAGCAAAGCAGGACTCGGTAGGTACTAAACTGCGTAAGGAAATGGAAAAAAGCACAGCAAGTGTCGTTCAACTCCGCGATTACTTTATCATCCCGGATACAATTTACTACTACGCCCCGATCGTCTGGACATATATTGCAGCCGTTGGTAGGGAAGCGCCCGAGACTTTTGTTTTCGATGCCGCGCCGCTAATTCCCCATCAGGAAACCATTAGTCCCACGGGCGAAAAGCAAATCCTATTCCCCCAAGTCCCAATAAACAGCGAGGCCCTGCGACAGATGCTGCAGAAAACCACCATGCCCTATATGCTCGGGAAAATTCCTGAGAGCGGACACCAGCTAATGTTTGTAGTCCAGTCTGGCAAATACGGAAACGATGGTGTTGCCATAGGCTTGGGTTATTTATGGCGCAAGTGGTTTGATCCTAAAAGTCTTCCTGCCTTCCTTGAGGAGCTTACGAGAACTGCCGTTCTCGAGTTGCCGCCTGTCGGTCCGTCCTAGCGATCCATGCAACCCTTGTCTGTGGCTTTAATTGCGCTCGCCGTTGCTTGGGGAACGCATCTTATTCTTTGGCGTTTCTATCTTCCCAAGGCGCAGCTTAAAACGCTACTGGCGATCTTTTTTGTGATTTGGTTCAACGTTTTCTTTGTCGCTTGCGTTGGTGACTGGCGATTGGTTCGCCTTGATGGGGAAAAGGCATTTGTCGGGATTTTTTATTTTTGCCATTTCTACTGGGCTGCGGCGCTCTGCTACGTGATCACTTATTCGGCGATGGAGGGGGACAGTCCGACGTTGAGCCTTACGCGGCACCTGCATGCAAAGGGCGCGGAAGGAGTGTCGCACGAGGAGATCGAGGAGTTTTTCCGGCAACGGCCGTTTGTCGACGCGCGGGTCAAGGCGCTTGTCACGGACAACATTTTCATGGAGGAGAGCGGTGGCTACCGGCTTGCCTCGGGCAAATACCTCTTTTTCCGGCTTATCCTCGGTTATCGGAAAGTCGTTTTTGGGTCGGTCAAAGCTGGTGGCTAAAACTAGCTGCGCATGGAGGCGTGTCTCACAGAGACACAAAGCTCACAGGCATGATGTGCTCTTTGTGCCCGGATGAGGTATTCATCCAAGACCTTTGCCGC
>RGGS01000246.1 GCA_010024525.1 Verrucomicrobiota bacterium
CACCGCTTCCCGCCATTTTTATTCCGACCCCCACCTTCAACAGTTTCTCCAACGATTTGCCACCTACAACGGCAGTGACCCTGAACTCACCCCCGCGACCTTTGCCGTCATTCCCTATGTCCAAGCCCGCTTCGGGGGTTGGTACATCCGGGGCGGAATTCGCCGCCTAGCCGATGCACTTCTCCGCCTTGCCGAAAAACATGGGGTGAAGATTCAAACTGCCACCGAAGTCCGGTCAATCGACCCCCGGGGTGTCACCTTGGCCTCCGGCAAACAGATCCCTGCCGACCTGATATTCCACAACGGTGATGTCCTTCGTGCCCATCAGAAACTCATTCAACATCCCCGCGCCTTGTCCGTTGCCCATCAGATGGCCAAGCCGGATCGAGCCATCTCTGGGTTTGTCCTCCTCTTGGGAATCAAGGGCAAGGATCCATCTCTTGCCCATCACAACATCTTTTTCTCCGATAACTACCCGCTCGAGTTCCAACAAATGTTTCGCGAGCACCGCCCAGCCGATAACCCCACCATCTATCTCTGCCTGAATTCACGAACTGATCCGGACTCCGCGCCCCCGGAACACGACAACTACTTTCTTTTGGTCAATGCCCCTGCCGATACCATCAACATCAATTGGGCCAAGGAATCCCCGGAATACGCCGGGCGCATCATCCGGATTTTGGACGAAAAGTTTCTGCCCGGGGTTGGGTCAAAGATTGTCCACCAACAATGGATCTCCCCCGCTGATTTTGAATCCAGGGACGGCGTGGTGGGCGGTTCCCTCTATGGTTGGGCCTCCCACGGCATCATTCCCTCTTTCCTGCGCCCGCCAATCCGTTCCCAGTTGCTCCCAAATCTATACTTTGTCGGCGGCACCACTCATCCCGGTGGCGGCTTGCCGCTGGTTCTTCTCTCGGCCGAAATTGCCGTGCGCCTTGCGAGCCGCTCGTCTTAAAGCTTTGCCGGATTTTCCAAAAGCTCCGCCACACGGGCCAGAAGTCGCCCGGCCGCCCCTCCGTCGATGACCCGATGATCAAAGCTTAAGGTCAAAGGGGCTTCGGTCACGGGCTGAAAAGACTTCGAGACTGCATCCCATGCCGGCACGGTTTTGCCCGCCCCTAAACCAAAGACCAGGCTTTGCTCCGGCAAGGGAATGGGTGTCGCCCATTCCAAACCAAAGGTTCCATAGTTCGTCACCACGGCCACGGATCCTCCCAGAGCTTCCACCGGCAACTTCCGATCCTTGGCCTGCTGCATCCGCTCGGCATAAAGCCCCACCAGTTTATCCAAAGATGTCTGGCTTACCTTTCGCAACACCGGCACCAACACTCCATCCTCGGCCTCCACCGCAAAACCAATATCGATCGAGTTTGGATGCACGATCCGATCCCCCACCAGCCTTCCCGCCGGCACGCTATTCTCTCCCAAGGCGATCCCCAGTGCCCGGACTGCGTAAAGAGTCGGTCCCGGCTTCGAGGGATGCTTTTTACGGTGGGCCAAGAGGGCGTCCATTCGTGCCGCTCTTCCCACTGTGGCCAGAGGTCGGGTCCAACTCCTCCGCATGGCGTCTGCCACCGCCACCCGCATCGAGGAAGCCGGCGTCAGTTTCTGTTTTTCCAAGTCGGCAATAAACCGCTCAAAGTCCTCAATCGTCACCCTTCCCTTGGCCCCACTCGGTGCCAATCCGGCTAAATCCGCGGCATGCAACCCCAACTCCTCAATCCGGGCCTTCATTCGTGGGGACATGTAACTTGCTCCCGCCGCCCTGGCCGGCACAGGCAAACCCTTGATGGTGGGAATCACTCCACCCCCGTTCCCGTTCCCAGAACTTGCGATCACCCCGTTTTTGGCTTTTTTTTCTGTTCCGGTTTTCACTTCCTTGTCTTTTTTCCCATGAGCGGACTCTTTTTTGGTAACCCGCTCCCCCTTTTTCTCCCCTTTGGCTTCCATGGATTCCACATGACCCAACACATATCCGACCGGATAGCTTTTTCCCTCTTGAGCCTTCCACTCCTTCCAAATACCCCCATACGAAGTGGTCACGCTCATCACCGCCTTATTCGTCTCCACTTCCGCGATTTCCTGGTCCGCCCTCACCTTGTCTCCGGGCTTCACCTTGAGACGAATCAGGGTCGCCTCCGCAATTGATTCCCCCAACTGGGGCATGGAGATGGCTACTTGGCCCATAGATCTTTCTGGGACCATTCTACCCACTCCCCGCCCTCATAAACAATGCCGAGGGCGACCGGCCCGGCTCTTCCCCCTTTTAGGGGATCCAGACCGGCCGCATCCCGGCGCGACCGTTTCCTCAGGCGGCCGCTTTGTTCTCCAGCGTCCGGATGCTGGAAAAGAAGATGCGAATCAGGATGTCGACCTCTTCCAAGGCCGTCCTTACCGCCTGGCCATCGCAGGGGATTCCCGCTTTGGCCAAAAGTTGCAACGCCCGGCGCGAGACCCTTAACTCCGCAAGGCAGGCACGAAACTTCTCGGCAAACTCCTTGGCCGAGGGCGATCCTTCCGCCTCGCCATGCCGGAAGTAGGCCGCTGTGCCGGAACGGAGCAGTTGCTCCGCCAGGTGCCCACCCGTTCGGTCTTCCGGCAAGCTTCCCGCCAGGCCGAGCAGATTGGCGGTAAACGCCAAGAGACGATCCGTGAGGTCGGACCCCTTCCTCTCTCCGCTCTCCCCGCCGCCATGACGGGCCGGTGCCTGATTTCCCCTGTCTTGTGATTTCCATCTTGTGTCTTGTGTGGTTGTTTTCATGTGGGATTGAACCGGGGAATATGAAAAAGG
>RGGS01000247.1 GCA_010024525.1 Verrucomicrobiota bacterium
GATCTTACCGGAAACCGTGTTGGTGTTGCCCTCCACCACATCAAAGGTGGCGTTGTTCACCGTGGTCGCTCCCGCCAGCGTCGTCCCGTTCGACCGAAAAGCCACGTTGTAGACGCTCATCGCATTCTGGATCGTTCCCCCCGCCGAGAAGGCCACCGTTGAGTTGCCGTTGCTCTGAACCAGGGTGCCACTCCCCAAAGCCGTGCTGCTCGCAATCTCCATAGTGCCGGTGCCCGCGACACTCACCGTGCCGGTAAAGCCGCCCGAGTTTCCACTCAGGACCGTCGTGCCCGCGCCCGAGACCACCATGGAACCCGGCCCAGTCAATCCGCCCTCCAGGGCCAACGACTGCCCGTGCCCGACGCTCACCGTGACCGCTCCCCCCGCCTCCGTGCTCAAGGTCGATTGAATCGAACCCGTGCCACTCACCGTGGAGTTTGCCCCCGGGGTGAAGCTGCCACTCGCCGGAGCCGACCCCTGCACCTGCAGACTCCAACTGTTTAGCTTTGCCGCGTTCCCTGCCTGGACGTCGGCCACCAACAGGCTCCACACGCTGCTCTCCAGCCAATCCCCGTTCAACGCTGCCAAACCCGCCGTGATTTGGTTGGCGTTATAAGCCACGCGCGTTCCGTACGGATCCACCCTGAGACGCCCGTCAGCCGCATAAGTTCCCGTTTCGGTGGTCAGGTTGTAAATATTCGTCGCCGCCGAATCATCCAAGGTGACATTGAGGGCCTGCAAAGAACTACCAAAAGCATTGGAGTTCGAAACGCCCTCCCGATTCAACAAAACGGCCACCCGACTTGCCTCACTCGCCGTGCCAAATGTCAGCGTGGCATACATCTGACCCAAGCGCATGGTGGTACCACTCGCCGAGGATAGGGACAAACCCACGTTCACATCCGAGATCGTGGCCAATCCTGCATGGTCTGACCAAGTGAACGTGCTGACATACTGTCCCCGATCGGGGATCGATTGGTCCACCGTGATCGTTTTTTGAATCATCAACTGCGCCTGCGCCGGCGACGCAAACGCCCAGGCGAAAATAACCACCATGGCTGCGCCGATTCTTTGTAGAGCCGCGCTTCGTTGTAGCCACCCCTCAGCGGCTCTGCGACCCTGCGGTAAAAAACATCTGCCACCGCCGCGCGCATGCTTCCCTCCATGACTAACACCTAAAAGACTAAAAACCTCCTGCCAGCCTGTAGCCAGTAGCCTACAGCCCATCTCACCACTTGGGCGGAAATCTTGGGAACTCTGCACTTAAGCAAACTGCTGTTCTTCAACGTTTTCTCAACGGGTTTATTGTTACTTTTTCAAGTCGTAATATTTCCGTCACATTTGTAATTGAGCTCACGCCAATGTGCTTACAAAAATCTGGCTCGCGTATACCCCACTCGCTTCTCTATCACATGCAGCACTTTGCAAATACATCATCATATTTGCTACGCCCGGACCGGTAATACCCCGGTCAAACCCCAACACATCCCAATTATCTGTCATTTATCCTAGGCAAATTTAATCAAATCTCGCACTAGGTAGAGTCCGACCTGCAGGTGGAGCGCACCCAACCTTGTGGTTTGAATATTTCATCACGGCCTGCCGGGACGTCAGGCCCTACCTAGCTTTCAACTTCAGATTTTCATACCCCGGTAGGGCGGGGTCGATGACCCCGCCTCGCTGAATACTTAAATTTTACACTAGGTAGGGGTCGACCTCCGAATCCCCCCGCGTAAGCGGTCAACCATCCCCGCGGGACGCGGTGGTGAGGATGGGCGGGGGCAGGTCAGAGGGGGCCAACGGCCCGCACTGGATGTTTTAGTTGCCAAGTTTCAACCCGGCCTGCCGGGACGTCAGGCCCTACCTGGCTTTCAACTTCAGATTTTCACACCGGTAGGGCGGGGTCGATGACCCCGCCTCGCTGAAAATATAAAACGGCAACACTTAAGCAAGGCGGCCTCATCGAGGCCGCCCTACCGAAATTCCCCCCTAGCAGCCCAAAGCCTGTAGCCTTCGGCCTTCCGCTATCCCCGATTACGCCGCCTGAGAGCCAAGGCTCCCAAGCCGACAACCATCAACGCGGCGCTGCTCGGCTCCGGTATCGCCGCCGCATAATTCAAACGGATGCTGTTGCCCGATTGACTCACCGACCACGACCCCCCCGCGGCGGCTCCCGCCGGCCACATCGGATTGGCAAATCCGCTCGTGTCCAAAAGGAAAGCCGCGGCGTCAAACCCCGTGATTCCTCCCGCCGCTGTCGCAATGTCAAAGCTGTAGTTCGTGAATGCGTTGAAGCCCGCCGCCACGCCCGGACTGTTGTTCGCCAGCAACGAGACCACATCGACCAGGAACTGGCTCCCCGAGGTCGCTGTGATGTTCAGCGCCCCGGCGATGTTCAGGAAATCCCAGTTCGTCCCCGCCGAGCCCAGGAAATTATTGATCTCCCACTCATAGCTGGCCCCACCCGCCCAGGTGGCATTGCGTGCCACGTTGAGCTGGCCGGGGCTGTTTCCCGGAGCAATCATGCCCCCGGACGCCACCTGTAACGCTCCCACCGTTCCCGCGCCCCCCACGACCGCACCATTTCCGACCACCACGGTGGAAGACGCGTTCATCGTCCCGTCCACCACTGCCTTGCCTCCCTGTACTTGGAGCGTACCCGTAAATCCGCTGGAGTTGCCGATCTTCAGAACGCCTTCTCCTGTCTTCTTGAATTCCCCACTCCCGCTGATTCCCCCCGTGAGATTCAGGATCTGGCCGGAGGCGGCCCCCAAGCTGATGGCACTCGC
>RGGS01000248.1 GCA_010024525.1 Verrucomicrobiota bacterium
TGGAAGACAGCGAGGGCAGTCTCATAAGCCGGATCCTGCAAATCGAGATAAAAGCTTTGGAGTTGGGTGCCGGTGAGCATTCCCTTGTAGACAATGATGCGGGAGCTGAAGGAGGGAATGTAGAACGGGGGGGTGCGGTCGGCATGGCAACGGTGCTCGATCTCATTGCGGCAAAGAAAAAGGGTGAGTTCAAAGGCGTCATCGGAAAGTTTTTTGGCGTCGGGGCGGGCCACGAGGAGTTGTTCAATCCGGGGGGCCGAGAGAGCGGCCTTTTCACCAAGGATCCGGTCGTTGACGGGAACCATCCGCCAACCCAAGGCAACCAGTCCGCGTTTCGCCACCACTTCCTCCGCAACTTTTCGGATGTGGGCCTGGGCGTAGGTGTCTTTGGCGGGAAAAAAGAAAAAGCCTATTCCAAGATCGCCCTCTCCATACAAGCGGTGACCGAGTTTTTCCACCTCCCTTTTGAAAAGTTTGAAGGGGATTTGGGTCAGGACGCCCGCTCCGTCCCCGGACTTGGCATCGGCATCCAGCGCGCCGCGATGCGCAAGCTGGCAAACACAGCCAAGCGCGCGTTCCAGAACCGAGCGGGAACGTTTTCCCTGAATATCAGCCACAAAGCCCACGCCGCACGCATCATGCTCGTAATCGGGGCGGTAAAGTCCCTGGGCACGGGGAAGATTATGGTCGAGACGGAACCTTGCCATGGAGGTTTCACAATACTGAAGGAAGCCCTTGGCGCAAGAGTGGGAATCCTCTTGAGGGACAAGCGGTTTCGGGGAATTGTGCCTTATGGCACCCAGTGGCTCCCTAAGGGGTAAAAAGATCCGCAAGGTGGTGGTCTGCCTTCGCCGAGGCAAGCCGGGGGCGATGGGTGTGGCCATGGTTTTAAAATCCATTTTTCGGCAAGCGAACGTTCGGGCGAAATGGGTGCATGAGGGGGGGCTGGCCCGGACTGTGCGGAAGGGAGTCGATGTGGTGATTATCGGGGGTGGGGATGGAACCATGTTGCATGCGGCGCAAGCCACGATGGGTTCCAAGATTCCTTTGTTGGGCATCAATCTGGGTTCGCTGGGATTTCTCACTTCGATCCGGGCCGGGGAGATCACCTCGGTCTTGCCCCGAATTCTGCGTGGGGAATACGGAGTCAGTGAGAGAGCCGTGCTTTCGGCCAAGCTCGAGGGGGGAAAGAGTTCGTGGTGTGCCTTGAACGAAGTTTCGCTGGCCCCCGGTGCCGGTCATTTGATGGTGAAGATAGGGGTGAGGGTTGGGGGTGAGTTTTTGACGGAGTATCACGCGGATGGGTTGCTGGTGGCCAGTCCCACCGGCTCCACCGCCTACTCCCTTTCCGCCGGCGGACCCTTGGTGAGTCCCAAAGCGCAGGTGATGATCCTGACTCCGGTTTGCGCCCATGCCATGGCCCAGCGCCCTTTGGTGGTGGGAGAGCGGGAGGGGGTGGAGTTATCGCTCGGCTCCGGGAACGGTCCGGCCGTCATTCGTCTGGATGGATCCAGGGTGGGGCAACTTGGAGGTGGGAAAGTGTTGCGGGTGACGGTTTCCCAACCGATCGTCCGGCTTATGCATCCCATGGGATCGGGCTTTTATGGATTGGCGCGGGAAAAATTAGGCTGGAGCGGAACCTCTGCGGGAATCGCCCGATGAAGCTGGTGGATCTGCTCAAGCCGAATTTGGTTCACTTGGATCTGACGGAGACGAAGCGAGCGGCGGCCATTCATCAGGTCGCGGGGTTATTGGAGAGAGAGCCAGAGGTCATCAACTTCAAGGGCTTCTACGATGAACTTTTGGCCCGGGAGAGAGTGGAGGCGACTACCTTGGGGAACGGGGTGGCTTTTCCCCATGCCCGGACGGACCACGTCAACCGATTGGTCCTGGCCGTTGGGAGAAGCCGAACTGGGGTGAATTTTGGGAATGGCGGGGAATTGATTCACTTTATTTTTGTGATCGGAACCCCGAGAAAAATGGTGACCGAATATCTGACTTTGGTGGGGGCGATGGCCCGGTTGCTTCGGCACGAGGAGGTGAGGGAAAAGCTGATGCAAGCCAAGACGGTGGAGGAGTTTCTTGCGGTGCTGGGGGAGGATCCGGAAGCGGTGTGAGCAGAGTACGCCTTCGCGACCTGGCGGAAACGTTGGGGCTTTCGGTCATGGCGGTTTCCAAGGCCCTGCGGGACGAGCCGGATATCAGTCCGGCGACCAAGGAGAAGGTGCGATTGGAGGCAGAGAAACGGGGGTACTATCCGAACGAATCCGCCAGAAATTTAAGGGTGAAACGAAGCGGTTTGGTGGGGCTGATTCTGCCGGACTTGGCCACGGAGGAAGGCTCGAGCGTGGCAGGTGGATTTTGTGCCGCCGCCCAAAAAGAAGGGGTAGCAGTCCTGTTGGGGCTGGCGCGGAGCGCCAAGGAAGAGGCTGAGCAGGCTCGAGCCATGATGGGTAGAAGTGTGGAGGCGATCTTTGTCCTGCCACGGATCAGCACGGAGCACCGTTCGGCAGCCTTCGAGACAGCCAAAAGCGCAGGACTGCCGATTCTTTTTTTTCATCGCTATCCCGCGGATGTCGGGCCGGGAAGCGGTAGGGTCAGCTGGGTGGTTCGGAACATGAAAGAGGCCGCCCAGCGTGTGCTGGATCACTTGAGCGATCTGGGGCACCGAAAAGTTGCCTACCTTGGCGGGCATTCCGCGGCCCGAAGTCATGCGGAACATCTGCAGGCAGTTCAGGAGGGGGCTGAAGCCCGGGGCATGGTCAT
>RGGS01000249.1 GCA_010024525.1 Verrucomicrobiota bacterium
GCCGTCGACCTGCCTCATCAATTCAAGGGAACCCATATGAGCCGATTTTTGGAAGTTTTGCAGGATCACGGCGGCCTGATTCATGTCCAGAGCATCCCTAAAATTCTCCGCGCCCTGCAGGACAAGCTGCATGCCGAATCAGCCCATTTGGAACTGGAGTTCCCTTATTTTATCGAAAAAAAAGCACCCATCAGCGGCTCTCCTGGTCTCGTGGATTACCAAACCCGCTTCGACGCTGTCCTGCATGGCGACGACCTTGCTTTCAAAGTGGCGGTGACCGTCCCCGTCACCACGCTCTGCCCCTGTAGCAAGGCCATCAGCACCCGCGGGGCCCACAACCAACGCGGCTACGTCCGGCTCGAAGTCACCTTCCGCCATTCGGTCTGGATCGAGGAGCTCGTCTCCCTGGTGGAGTCCTGCGGAAGCTCGGAAATCTACTCCCTCCTCAAGCGCCCGGATGAGAAGCATGTCACGGAGAAAGCCTACGATCGTCCGGTCTTCGTGGAGGATCTGGTCCGGGCCGTGGCCCTGAAGTGCGAGTCCCATCCGGATATCACCTGGTATCGTGTGGAGGCGGAAAACATTGAAAGCATCCACAACCACAGCGCCTACGCGATGATTGAGAGGGGGTGACCTGGTAGAAAATCGGAGAAGGCCGGCTCGAATGCCGGTCTCCCCCCATCCAAGCCCCTCCTCTTCCACTCATGCTCACCCTTTCCCAACTCAGTAAATCGTTCGGCGGACGCACGCTGTTCACGGATGTCTCGCTCCAAATCAACCGGGAAGACCGAATCGGACTAGTCGGGCCCAACGGGGCAGGCAAATCCACCCTCTTTTCCCTGATCCTGGGAGAGTCCAGCCCGGACGAGGGGAAAGTGAGCCTCGAGAAAAACGTCACCATGGGATTTCTTCCCCAGGAATCGGCTCCGGCGGGGGATGAAACCATTCTGGAACTTGCCTGTGCAACCTCTCCAGAAATGTCCCGGGTCCAGAGGGCGATCCAGCGCCACGAAGCCGCCGGCACCTTGGAAGACCCTGAATACCATGAAGCACTCGATACCTTCACCGAATTGGGCGGATGGCAGCTCGAGCCCCGCGCCAAGCAGATTCTCAGCGGTCTCGCCTTTCGGGATTCTGATTTCCACCGCAAAGCCAAAGCCCTCAGCGGAGGCTGGATCATGCGCGCGCATCTCGCCCGGCTCTTGGTGCAGGAGCCTGATCTTCTCCTGCTCGACGAGCCCACGAACCACCTCGATCTCGAGTCCCTCGTCTGGTTTCAGGAATATCTCCGCACTTATCCCGGCGCGATTCTCATGATTTCCCACGACCGCGAGTTTTTGAACGAGCTGGTGGGCTCCATTGTGGAGATTTCCCAGAACAAGCTCCATCGTTACCGCGGCAACTATGACAAATATGTGATGGAAAAGGCCGCCCGGGAGGAACAGCACCTTGCCGCCTACAAGAATCAGCAGAAGGAGATCGCCTCCCTGCAGGAGTTTGCCGACCGCTTTCGTGCCAAGGCCAGCAAGGCCTCCCAAGCCCAAAGCAAACTCAAACAGATTGACCGCATGGAAAAGATCGAAGCTCCCGTTTCCGCCACCCGCTCAATCAAGTTTCGTTTTCCCCAACCGGTCCGTAGCGGCCTGCGGGTGATCACGCTGAAAGATGTGGATCACACCTACAGGAATACGGACGGCTCGGGCGACCTCCCTGTTTACCAGGGGCTCAACTTCGAGGCGGAACGGGGACAACGCACCGTTCTCGTGGGCCCAAACGGGGCAGGCAAATCCACCCTACTCAAACTTTTAGGCGGTGTTCTTTCCGTCCAGCACGGGGAACGCCAGCTGGGTCACAACGTTCGGGTGGGCTACTTCTCCCAGCACCGGGGAGACACCTTGCACATGAAACATCAGGTTCTCGAATCGGTTCTCGATTCGCCTCATCCCGTCAACGAACAAACCGCTCGGACGGTTCTGGGTTCTTTCCTCTTTCGCGGAGATGACGTTTTTAAGACCGTTGGGGTTCTCAGCGGAGGGGAGAAATCCCGCCTCGCCCTCGTCAAACTTCTTCTCGATCCACCCAACCTTCTTCTCATGGACGAGCCCACCACCCACTTGGACATCGGCTCGATCGATGCCCTGATCCAGGCCCTCCACCAATACGAGGGAACCCTCCTCTTTATCAGTCACGATGTTCATTTCATCCGCGCGATGGCCACGACCGTCCTGCATATCAGCGCGGGCCAACTTACCCCTTATGCCGGCGACTATCAGTACTACCTTGAAAAATCCAAGGCCACCTCCGCCCGAGCGGCCCTCACGGCAGGGGAGCAGCTCACCAATTCGCAGCCGGTGAATCCCAAACCCTCCTCGACCCCGGTTTCTCCCGAAAAAACCCCTACCCCCAGAAAAACCAGGGAGCAAAAACGTGCCGAAGCCGAAGCCCGCCAAGAGAAAAGTCGCTGCAAAAAAGCGCACCAGTTGAAAGTCGCCGAATTGGAAAAAAGAATCCACGGGCTCGAAACCCGCTTAGCCGAGATCACGGCGGAACTCGAAAAGCCGGAAACGTATCAAGCGAATGGGGCGGCGATCCGCCTCAGCCGTGAATCGGCAACCGTCAGCGCCAATCTAGAGCAGCTGATGGCCGAAGGGCTGCTTCTTTCCGCCCAAGCGAACGAAAGCTGAATCTTTAGAGGCGAGGGACCACGTTTGCACCGGCGTAGTTCACCGGGCCATTCTGACCTTCCGAAGGCGCGTCTTC
>RGGS01000250.1 GCA_010024525.1 Verrucomicrobiota bacterium
CCGGGAAGGCGTCATGGTATTTCTCTTCGCCCATCTGGGCATCAGCCAGGATGCCGAATCCGCCATTGCCTACTCCCTGCTGATTTACGGACTGGGCCTGTTTTGGAGCCTGTTCGGCGGGCTGGCTTACCTCACCCTCAAATCCCCCGCCCAAAAATGATCCGCCACCCGGAAGCCGAAGCCATTGTCCGACGTCTGGCAGATTCCGGACATCGGACCGTCTACGCCGGCGGTTGCGTCCGCGATGCCCTCCTCGACCGAGCTTATCCGGACGTCGACATCGCGACCTCCGCCACGCCCGATCAGGTGCAGGCGATCTTCCCCAAGGCCTCCGATCCCCAGGGCAAGGCGTTCGGGGTCATCCGGCTCAAACAAGGCGACCACGTCTTCGAAATCGCCACCTTCCGCGTCGATGGCCCATACCTCGACGGCCGACGCCCATCCTCCGTCAAATTCACCACCCCCGAGGAGGATGCCCGGAGGCGCGACTTCACGGTCAACGGCATGTTCTTCGATCCCTTAAAAAACGAGATCCTCGATTTTGTCGGAGGCCAAAAAGACATGGAGGAAAAAATTATCCGGGCGATCGGCGATCCTGCGGCCCGCTTCACGGAAGACCGGCTCCGCCTCTTCCGCGCCATCCGCTTTGCCGTTCAACTGGGCTTCACGATCGAGCCCAAAACCTGGGAAGCCCTCGTCCGCCTCGCCCCGGAATCGAAAAATCTGGCCCCCGAGCGCGTCCGGGACGAGCTCGTCAAAATCCTCACCAGCGGGGACCCGGCCCGCGGGCTCGATCTCCTCCATGACTCCGGCCTGGTGGCCGTCTGGCTTCCCGAGCTCCTGGAAATGCGCGGCTGCGCCCAGTCGCCCGAACATCATCCGGAAGGTGACGTTTGGGTCCATACGCGGCTGCTGCTGACGCATTTGAGAAGCCCCTCACCGGTTCTGGCTCTCTCCGCCCTGCTCCACGACGTCGGGAAGCCCCGGACCTCCCGCACGGAACCATCCGGCCGGATCCGATTTTTCGGCCATGAAGGCGTCGGCGCCAGGATGGCGGAGGAGATTTTACGCCGACTCCGCTTTTCCAACGACGAGGTCGAGGCCGTGGTTGCCTGTGTGGCGAACCACATGGCCTTCAAGGACGCCCCGCAAATGAGGGTGAGCACGCTGAAAAGACTGCTCGCCCGGCCCACTTTTTCCGAGGAGCTCGAGCTCCACCGGATGGACTGCACGGCCAGCCACGGGGAGTTGGACATTCACCGTTTTCTTCAAGCCAAGCAGGCCGAATTTTCCCGGGAGGAGATCAAACCCAAACCGCTCGTCACCGGCCACGACCTCCTGGAACTCGGGATTCCGCCTGGGCCTCGAATTGGAGAAATCTTGAACCAGCTGATGGACGAGCAACTGGAAGGTAAAATTAAAAGCCGGAATTCCGCTTTGCAAAGAGCGAGGAAAATCATCGGAAGCACTCAAAAATAACTTAAGTAATTGATAATCATAGCTTTAATTGCCAGCATATGTGGATTGAATTTTTTGTTTTTTTATCACTTTCGGGGTCTAGACAAAATTCCAACCATGATTAAGCTGTAGAGGTTGGCCTTAAAGATGAAACCAATCTTTGTCACACTCATTAGTCTTTCGCTTCTTTTCAGTGGGTCCTTGCATGCGGCCTCCCTCAATTACGCAAATTCCAGTGGGGCAACCTTCACGTTTAGCCAAATGAGCGAATATTCTTACCTGGATACCTTCATCGGCTCCTCCAGCAACATTCCTCAGGTGATGACCGATTCCGCTGGGGATTACCTGAACTGGATTCCCTCGACGGTGCTGGACGCCGCTGCGGGAGGGTCCAAAACCTCCGCCTACGCCACCAGCAGGTTTTCCTCTGTAATCTCGGGGAAAAACAGCTCGAATGTCCCCATCCCGGGGCTGGAGATCGTCTTTGACCTCCGCACCAATATTTCCGACCTCCCCACTTCCACGGTCGATTTTAGTGCTTCGCTTTTCCTGCAGATTTTTGGAGTGAACGGCAACGAAAGCTCGATCCCCAGAACCTTCAAAAAAACCCTCTTTCCTACTGATCTCTCCGGTAGCTGGACGAGTTCCAATGCATCCCACCGAGGTTGGCAGGATTGGACCTTGGTTTATACCATCGCCGATCTGGAGGCCGAGTTTCAGAACGCGGGCTTCGTTCCCTCCACCATGAATATCACCAAACTCGGCCTTAGCCTGACCCCTGAAATCTCCGTCGAAACCTCCGGAGATGGGAGCGCTGCTTTTTATATGGATCAGATGACGATCGCGGTGATCCCCGAGCCGAGCACCGGCACCTTGCTCCTCTTGGGCCTAGTACCACTTCTTCGTCACCGCCGGAAGCTTGCCTCTTCCTAAGATCTTTTCCTGCCCCTACGCGTAGGCCACAAACGCCTCGTACACCTCGTCGGGAATGTCGAGGAGCTTGTAGTCGCTCGAGGACACGAAAATCAACTGCTGCTTCCCCTTGCCCAGCTGGTTCCCGGCGGAATCAAAAATGGCGTGCTCCAGGGTGACGAACTTCCGGTTGTATTCCCCCACCCGGATTTTCACGCTGACCCGCTCAAATTCGCGCGTTTCCCGCATGAACTTGTGTTCGAAAGAGCGGGTGAGGATGTAATACGGCGTCGTCTTCAAGTTGAACTTGGGCAGACAGCGGTTGAAGAAAAGCTCGCGGGTCTTGCCCACCCACATCGCGTACATTCCGAAGTAGACGTTCCCCAC
>RGGS01000026.1 GCA_010024525.1 Verrucomicrobiota bacterium
CCCCGCGATCCACGGCCGAAAAGATCTCCGCAATGGTGGGGCAAGGCACTAACTCGGTGGCCGCCCCAAAACGTTCACGGGCCGCCTGATGACAATACGAACCCTCGGGCCCCAGATAGGCCACCCGGGCCCCTCCCTGGACTTTTCGGGCACTGGCCAGAATTTCCCGGTAGACTGCACGAAGGTCCTCAAAAGCCAGAGCGCCTTTGAGCTTGGATTGCAGCCTGCGGAAAAGGGCCGCCTCCCGGGCCGGCGCAAAGATTGAGGATCCGTCCAGTCGCTTCAGCTGACCGATTGCGCGTGCCACATCCGCCCGCTGTTCCAGCAGACGGACCAGCTGGTCATCCAACCGGTCAACTTTGCGGCGCAGGCTCGCTAGCTTCATGAATCAACTCCTCCTGTTTGGGACCGCCGGGATCGGCTGGTGCGGGCAATTTCACCCGACGAAGTTCCTCCGAATTCGGCAGTTCCTCCAGATCTTTCAGCCCAAAGTGTTCTAAAAACAGCGGCGTGGTTCCGTAGAGAATCGGGCGGCCCGGCGCTTCACTTCGTCCGGTAATCCGGATGACCCCCCTCTCCACCAGCGTGTCCAGCGTCCCGCTGCAATCCACCCCTCGCACCGCCTCCACCTCTGCCCTGGAAATGGGCTGCCGATAGGCGATGACGGCCATGGTCTCAAGGGCGGGAGGGCTTAGACGCGGAGGCCGAGCTACCCCCTTCAGCTTGGCGACCCAACCGGAAAGATCGGGGGCTGTGCCGATGCGGAAACCCCCGGCTACCTCACGCAAAATCAGACCACGGGGGGCCAACCGCTCGGAAAGTTGGGCCAGCTCGTCACGCACCTCCTGCTCCTTCACTTCGGGCCATCCTTGGCCACCTTCCGGCCCCTCCCGCAGGATGGCAGCCAATCGCGACGGCTCCATCGGCTCGGTGGCCGCGAACAAAAGCGCTTCAAGTACTCGTGCCCATTCCATAGGTCAGAGCCCTTAAACTGGGGAATCCACGCTGGCTTGACCAGCCCCTTCCCCCAATGCGGAGGGGGCATCCAGCACCGGATCCACCGCTCTCTGAATTAAAATCGGCTTCAAGGGGCCCTCCTGTTTGGCGATCAGTTGCCGCAGCCGGATCAACTCCAGCATGGCCAAGAACGTCACCACCACCTCGCCTCGGGAGGACATCGAACGGAAAAGGTCCTCAAAAAGGATCTCCTCCCCAGGTTGTAGACGATCGAGCAGAAATTCGATCTTCTGACCCACGGTAAACTGCTCGTCGGAAAAACGTCCCGCTTTGGCCCTCTCCTCCACGCTCCGCAGGACTTTTTGAAAGGCCCAGACCAGATCAAACATCGAAACCTGCCCAGGCCCCATCAGGGCAGGCGAGGTCGTCACCCTCTCGGGGACTCGTCCAAATATCCGGGAGTGCAAGGCCTCACGCTCCCCCAATTGGCCCGCGGCCTCCTTGAATTTTCGATACTCGATCAACTGCCGGATCAGTTCCCACTTGGGATCCTCCTCCTCGACTTCCTCCGGGGGACGATCCTGCACGGGCAGCAAGGTCCGGCTTTTCAGGTAAAGCAGTGTTGCCGCCATCACCAGGAACTCTCCTGCAATCGCCAGATTTTCCTCCCGCATTTTGTCCAACCGGGCGAGATACTGTTCTGTTAGTTTTTCGAGGCGGATATCGTAAATATCCATCTCCTGCTCCTTGATCAGGTGCAGGAGTAGGTCCAGCGGCCCGGTGAAGGCCGCCAGCTCCACCCGTAGGGCCTCGCTCCCCGGCGTCTCCAGCATCGGAATCATTTTTGGGTCCCCACGGCGGCCCGGACGCGGGTCAATACCTGCTCCGCCGTTTTTCTGGCCTTGGCCGCTCCATCCTTCATCCATTGTTCCACCCGGCCGGGGTCCGAGGCCAATGCATCCCTCTTTTTCCGCATCCCATCGAATTCCCTTAGCACCAGATCAGCCAGGCCCTTTTTCAAATCCCCGTAACCGGTGCCGCCTTTTTCCATCTTGGCACGGTAGCCGGCCCGGTCGGCATCCGTTCCCATCAACCTAACCAAACCCCAAAGGGTGCTACCCTCCACCGCCTTGGGCGCTTCCACCGGGGTGGAATCGGTTTTGATCCCCATGATCTTTTTCCTCAAATCTTTTTCCGAAGCGAAAATCTCCAGTGTGTTTCCGTAAGATTTGCTCATCTTTTGCCCATCGACCCCCGGCACCACTCCCGCGTCCTCCCGGATAATCGACTCCGGCAGCTTGAACACCGGCCCGTACTTGTCGTTGAACTTGCCCGCGATGTCCCGAGCCACTTCAAGATGCTGCTTCTGATCCTGCCCCACCGGCACGCGGTCGGCATCATACAGCAGGATATCCGCCGCCATCAGGACCGGATAGGCAAAGAGCCCGTGGGAGGGAGAGATTCCCTTAGCTACCTTGTCCTTGTAGCTGTGACAACGCTCCAGCAATCCCATGGGGGTGACGGTGGAAAGATACCAAGCCAACTCGTGCACTTCCGGCACCGCACTTTGGCGGAACACGACCGCCCTCTCCGGATCCACCCCGCAGGCCAAAAGATCGAGAAAGGTGTCCTTCACCAAGGAGGCAAGCTCACCAGGCTCGGCCGCCCCGGTGAGAGCATGGTAGTCAGCCAAAAAGTAGTAGGCCTCCCCCTTAGCCTGGAGCTCAACCGCCGGCCGGATCATCCCGAAATAGTTCCCCAAATGGAGCCTGCCTGTGGGCTGAATCCCCGAGAGATAGCGCATCCTTGATCGTGGCCTTGAGCCAAGCCGATCGGCCAGAGATTTTTCCTAAGTTGTTCAGCATAGACTACCTGGGATGGTTAAAAACATTTCTCATCCTTCCTTCAGTGGTCGGAAAAAACCACTTGTCGGCTCGCTCCGCCCTTCAATCTCTGTAAAAATGAATCCTAGATGCAGACTGCTAGTTCTACAGCCGATTCCCTGCCGGTTCCGGCCCCTGATCCCTACGAGGCCTGCAGCCAGTTGGCCCGGGAACACTATGAAAACTTCCCGGTAGGTCGCCTGGTTCCGAAAAAACTCCGCCCCCACGTCCATGCAGTGTACGCCTTTGCCCGAGTGGCCGACGATCTGGCCGACGAGGGGTATGCCGATCCCCGCACGAAATCGAACGGGCCGACTCCGACAGAAGCGGAGCGGTTACAGGTTTTCCGCGCCTATCGGCAGGCCTGGCAAAATGCCCTCCAAGGCAAAGAGTACGACCGTTCCTACGCCTGGATTTTTGAACCCTTGCAAAAAACCAAGGCCGAACTCGACCTGCCCGACTCCCTTTTTCTGGATCTCCTCAGCGCCTTTGAGCAGGACATCGTCAAACGCCGCTATGCCGACTTTCCGGAAGTGCTCGACTATTGTCGCCGGAGCGCCAACCCGATCGGCCGGCTCGTCCTCCTGATCCACGGCAAAAGGGAAACGGATCTGGCCCAACTTTCCGATTATATCTGCACCGCCTTGCAGTTGGCCAATTTTTGGCAGGACGTCTCGGTCGATTTGGGCAAAGACCGGATTTACATCCCGCAAATCGATCTACACCGATTGGGAGTATCCGAAGAGGATCTCTTCGCCGGGCGTGCGACTCCTAATTTTCGCAACTGTCTGCGTTATCAATGCGAGCGGGCTTGGGAACTTTTCCGCCAAGGCGAATCCCTTACCCGCCATCTTCCCCGCCCTCTTTCTTGGGAAATCCGCCTCACTTGGCTGGGAGGCACCGAAATCCTCCGCAAAATTGAGAAATCAAATTTCGACACCCTCTCCCGTCGACCCACGGTGACCAAGCTGGACTTTCTCCGACTTGGCCTGCAGGCATTTTTGGGCCAATGAATTCGACTCCCTCCCCCGGGGGCACGGGTGAACGTATCACCCGCAAAAGCGGTTCCAACCTCGCCCTCTCCTTCATCTGCCTGCCCAAGGAACAACGCCAGGCCATGTCGGTGTTCTACGCTTTTTGCCGGACCGTCGATGACGTGGTCGACGAAACCTCCGCCCCCATGGCGGAGCGACAGGCCCGGCTCCAGCGCTGGCGGGACGACATCCAGGCCATTTACCGGGGCACCCCTGAACAACCTCTGGCCCGCGAACTGGCACCCGTGGTCCGCCAATACCTGATTCCCCCCGAACCCCTCCTCGAAATCCTCAACGGGGTAGAGATGGATTTGACCCAAAACCGCTACGAAACCTTCCACGATCTGGAAAAATACTGTTACGGCGTCGCCTCCGCGGTGGGGCTGGTCTCCATCAATATCTTCTGCTGCCAAACCCGGGCCGCCCGGGATTACGCCATCGCCCTCGGCATGGCCTTCCAGTTGACCAATATCCTACGGGACGTGGCCTACGACCTGCAGAAGTTCGGCCGCATTTACCTCCCCCGGGAGGAGTGGAGCGCTTTCGGAGTGACGGAGGAAGATTTTCGTCAAACCATTCCTACCCCGGGCATGCGCCGGCTTCTGCGCCTCCAATATTTCCGCGCCCGCCACTACTTTGAGAAAGCCGATCGCCTCATCCCCGAGGCCGACCGCCCACATCTCTCGGCAGCCCTTCTCATGACCGGTGTCTACCGGGATCTTTTGGAAAAACTGCACCGCAAGGATCTCCAAGTGCTGGGGGGACCGATCAAACTCTCCCGCTGGGAGAAACTCAAGGCCCTGCGCAGGGAACGCAGTCGTTTAGGGAAAATAGTCGCTCCAAGAAAACCGCCATGCAGTGTCGCGGTGGTCGGCGGGGGATTTGCCGGATGCGCCGCCGCTTTTGCCCTGACGCGCGCAGGCCATACGGTGGAACTTTTCGAGGCCAAACCCCAGCTGGGTGGTCGGGCCCATAGCTACCGTGAAGCCAAAACCGGCACCACCCTGGACAACGGACAACACATCCTCATGGGCTGCTACCATCGGGCCATCGAGCTGATTGAATCTCTGGGCAACGGGGATCGGTTGGAAAAACATGCCCGCCTGGATCTGGCCTTCGTCAGTCCTAAGCGTGGCCGCACGGTCCTTCGCTCCTCTCCCCTGCCCCCCCCTCTCCATCTTTTGGCCGGTCTGTTTGGTTTTGCGGAGCTCTCTTGGTCGGATCGCTGGTCCATTCTCAACTTTCCAACCCGAGCCAAAAAAACCCCGGCCAAGCCAGGGGAGAGCACCCAGCTTTGGCTCGAGAGATTGGGCCAAACCTCAGGATCCATCCGGGCTCTCTGGGAACCGTTTTGCCTGGCGGCTTTGAATGTTCCCATCGCGGCGGCAGACGCAGGCCTCTTCTGGGAGGTTACCCGTCTTGCACTGTTCGGCTCCCCTCGGGACGCGGCCATCTATTTTGCCCGTAGCGGTCTCTCCCACCTCCTGCAGCCCGAGCTCGGAACTTTCCTTCAAGCGACGGGAGGAAAACTCCACACGGCCACCCCCGTGGAATCTTTGGAAGTGAATGAATCCAGCGGAAAGGTTACCTCCCTTCAGCTGAAAGGCGGCCAGAGGCTGATCTTTGACCAGATCGTCTTGGCCGTGCCGTGGACCGCAGCCGCCAAATTTCTGCCCGTTTCCGATCGCGCCCAACAATTAGCATCCTCCCTGGTGCCGGGCCCGATCCTTGGAATTCACCTTTGGACGGATCGCCCGCTTGCGCCTGATTTGATTACCGGCTTTCTGGATTCACCCTTGCATTGGCTTTTCGATCGAACCTCCACCCTGCCGGAGGGAAATCACGGGCATCTCTACGCCGCCGTGATCAGCGCGATCAGCGATCGTATTGATCAATCCGGCAAGGAGCTCGTGGAAATGGTTCTAACGGAGATTCATCGACTGATTCCCTCCAGCCAAAACGCCAAGGTCATGCATCATGTCGTCTACAAGTCGCGGGATGCCACCTTTTCCGGGCCGATTGGAAAACCTTTGGCCCGCCCGGGCCCGGTCACATCTCTCCATAATCTCTTTTTGGCGGGAGATTGGACCGACACGAGCTTGCCTGCGACGATCGAGGGCGCGGCCGTTTCAGGTTTTCGAGTCGCCGAAGCGGTGGGGTGATCAACAGGTAGGGTCCGACCTCCGGGCGGACCGTACACATATTTTTCAGTTGAAGGCGGTGGAGTGCGGCCCGCCGGGACGTCGGGCCCTACCTTAAACCCCTCAGCCTTCTCGTCTCTCGCTGAGCCAATCCAAAAACTCTGCCACCGCTTGGCTCATCACTCCCCGGGCATGAGTGCATCCTGCCACCGCAGGTAACAGTTCGACCAATCGCCAGGGACGAAATGCCAAATAAAAGCCAATTTTGAAAGGGGTGCTTTTCCCTGTCACATGATCGCACCCCAAAAGAAATAAATCGGCCGGAAGAAGCTTGTTGGCATGATCACTGACTGCCCGCAAGCCCACCAAGGGGATGTTGAGCTGTCCGCAGGCCCCGGCCACATAGTCCCATTCCATCTCCACGATTCCGCATCCGGTTTTTTTTCCTAAGGCCAGCTTGGCCTCCGCAGTGGCAATAATCTCATGTGCGGTGTGCCATTGGCCAGACCTTACGTTGGCATGGCTCTGAACCCACCGGTGAAAATCCCCCCAATCCTCCGCGTGAAAGGAGGTGAGATCACCCTCGTCCCAGGCCGGATCCAGAGCCCCCGCCAATCCCGCGAGAAGAACAACCCGGCAGGGATGGTCAGCCAGCCAATCCTTGATTTTTTTTTCCAAACCATGATGTCCCATCCCGATCCGTGCCGAAACGACCGGCAGGCCATTCCATGTTCCCCGGAGAGTTTCCAATCCACTCTCCTTTCGGCTCCTACCGCCGAGACGTTTCCACGTCGGCTCCGCCTCAAACTCCATTGGAAACAAAATGCCGATCGGGTCTTGGGAGGCTTGGGTCATGCGAAAATCCGCAGAGGAAGTGCGGGACGCTTCAGCGAACGCCGGAATTCCGGACCATTTCCTGATACTCCCCGAGAGCCAGGAGAGGCCAGTTGTTCCGGTACATGTCGTAGCGGAGATAGAAAACGCACGGGAAGCCGGTGCCGGTGATGAGTTTCTCCTCCCAACTTCCGTCCTTTTGCTGGGTTTCGATCAGATACCGAACCGCCCGGCGGACACTCGGACGCTGCACATCACCGCAAGCCAACAATCCCATCAACCCCCAACCGGTCTGGGAAGCCGTGCTAATGCCGCGCCCCTTGAGACGCGCATCATCGTAGGAACCGCAGCTTTCCCCCCAACCTCCGTCGGGATTTTGCGCACATTCCAGCCAATCCCGGCCACGAATCACCCAGTGTTCGTTCATGTCATACCCAATGGCGCGCAAGCCCCGCAGCACCTGCCATGTTCCATAGATGTAATTGACGCCCCAACGACCAAACCAAGAGCCGTCCTCCTCCTGCGTTTCACGAATAAAACGAATCGCCCGCTGGATTTGAGGATCATTTTTGGCCACCCCACATTTGCCCATGGTCTCAAGGAGCCGACCGGTAATGTCAGCGCAGGGTGGGTCGAGGATGGCGTTGTGATCGGCGAATGGCACATCTTCCAGCCACTTTTTGTTGATGTTTTTATCGAAAGCCGCGTAGCCCCCGTTGTCACACTGAAAACTCCGGGCCCAGGCCAATCCACGGTCCTCAGCCGCTTTTTGTGCGGCCGGATCCGAAGCACGCGCCTTCCGTAGGCCCAATAAAACCTTGGCGGTGTCATCGACATCAGGATACCAATCGTTAAAAAACTCGAAGGCCCATCCTCCGGTGACGGGAGTCGGGTTTTTCACGACCCAGTCCCCACGCATTTTCACCTCTTTGGCCAAAAGCCAGTCGGCACCTTTTTGCATCGGAGCGGCATCCGGGGGCACCCCGGCCGCACCCAGTGCAGTCATGGTGATGGCGGTATCCCAAACGGGACTGAGGCAAGGCTGAATGCGAAAATCCCCGTTGGCGGGGTCGTCGACTTCCAACCCCTCCAGATCCTTGACCGCTTTGCGCATGGCCGGATGTTCGTCGGAGTAACCCAGGCACTGAAACGCCAGAATGGTATTCATCATCGAGGGGAATATGGCGGCCAGCCCCTCCGATTCGGGCCCCGTCCGGTCGAGAATCCATTGCTCCGCCACTTTGAGCGCCCGGCGCCGGAGCGGCTTCCAGGAAAGGCTTTCGATCCATCCGAGGAGTTCGTTGACTCGGACAAAAAAGTTTTTCATGGAGAAAAAGCGACTTTCCACCGGATGATGGAAAGGCCCACCCTCCACTCCGTACGGATAAAGCTCATGAAGCTGTTTTTCCGGCGGAAGATGCTGGGTGGGCCGGAAACTCCGGATGATCGACAAAGGCACCACGATGGCCCGGGTCCAGGAGCTCATCTCAAACAGGTTGAAGGGCGCCCATTTCGGGAGCAGCAGGATCTCGGGGGGAATGTTGGGAAGATATTTCCAGGGGTACTGGCCGAGCATCGCCAGATAAAGTTTGCAGTAGGTATTGGAACGAGGGATTCCACCCAAACGCAAGGCCGCCGCCCGGGCCTTGCGCATCTCCGGCTCCTCCGGAGTGAATCCAGCGAGCTTCAGGCTGAAATAGGCTTTGACGGTGGCGGTGACATTACTGGGTCCCCCTGGGTAAATGGGCCACCCACCGTCGGGCAACTGCCTTTGCAAAATGTGACGGACAATTTTCGACTCCTTCGTCCGGTCCACCTTGTTCCGGAGGTACATCAAAAGGTGGTAGTCACAGGCGACCGTTGTATCGACAAACAATTCGCCGACCCAATACCCCTCCGGCTTTTGCAGTCCCAAAAGAAAATCCCGGGAAGCTTCAACGGTTTTCTTCAAGGCATCCAAATTGACGTCGGCCGGATCCATGCCGATTAACTCAGGACTCGGGGTCCGGGAAAGGTCAGGCTGGGCAATCTTGGTCGACATAAGGAAGCAAACTAGCGGAAAACGTTAAAATAGCTCAATAGATTTTGCTAACCATCTGCACTTCAACACTTTTTGAAGGCGGGCCTAGGCCCGGCCTCAAAATTATTCGGCCCAAGTAATCAGGCGTAGTTCGTGCGCTTGGGTCAGGGATGGATGCGACGGCCGAACCCGGACGTTAAAGTTGTAGTTTCCAGAATCCTCCACGGAAACCCGCCCGGCGTAATTGAACCAGCCATCCACAGGGTTGCCCGTGGACTCGAGAGCCAAAACCTTGGAGCTTCCGCCCACATCCGCCACCTCGAGATAAGCCTCCACCACAACTTCATTGGGCTGCAGGGATCCCAAGAACACCTTGGCGGAAACAGGAACCAAATCACCCACGCTCACCGTGGTGCGCGCCGGACCGTTCCAGGTCACGGCATTGGCCCTCACCTGGGGCCAGGCTTGGCGGACTTTATCCTTCCAGATCGCCAACTCTTTGGACCTTGACCAATTGTTCTCTGCGAACATCCGCCCCTTTTCCGCCGCCTTGCGATAAAACATCGTGGCATAATCCTCGACCATCCGGGAGGTGTTATAGACCGGTCCAATGGTGGCCAGGCTACGCTTCACCCGCTCGATCCAACGCTTGGGAATCCCCGCCGAGTCTTGGTCATAATAAAGCGGCACGATATCCCGACGGAGAATCTCGTAGATGGAGAAGGCATCAAACTCGTCCTGAACTTCGGGCTCCAAACGGAACGTGTCGTCCCCGATCGCCCACCCGTTTGTTCCGTCATAGGCCTCGTCCCACCATCCATCCCGCACGCTAAAGTTGAGACATCCGCTGGTGATCACCTTTTCGCCGCTGGTTCCACTCGCCTCGAGGGGGCGGGTGGGATTGTTGAGCCAGACATCGCACCCGTGATAAAGGAACCGGGCCACGTTAAAATCGTAGTTCTCAACAAACACGATGCGGTTTTTGAACTGAGGCAAAGCGGAGATCTGTACAATCTGCTGGATCAACCTCTTCCCCCCCTCATCTGCCGGGTGAGATTTCCCGGCAAAAACAAACTGCACCGGACGATCCGGATCATTGACGATTTCCGCCAACTTGTCCAAGTCCCGGAAAAGCAAGGCCGCCCGTTTATAGGTCGCGAAACGTCGGGCAAAGCCGATCGTCAGCGCCTTGGGATCAAGCAACTGGTCCGTCGCGCGAATGTCCGCCGGACTGGCGCCGTTGCGCAGCCTTTGGGTTCGGACATTGGCCCGGGCGAATTCGAGCAACTGGAGTTTG
>RGGS01000251.1 GCA_010024525.1 Verrucomicrobiota bacterium
AGTGCTTGCTGGGACAAATCAGCCCAGCAACTACGCGCTCAACACCATGGAACTGGGCGGGACCATTCTGAATGGGATGCAGTTCCGTTCCCTCATCACCGCCATCTCCCAAAAAAGCAGCGCCAATGTCCTTGCCAACCCCTCGATTATTCTAAAACGCGGGCAAGAAGGCGTCATTGAGGTTACCCAGGAATTTCGTTACGTGCAGGAATACAACGACCCCCAGTCGAGCATCCGAACCATCATTCCCCCCGGGGGAGGGGCTTTTAATACGGGAGTGCCTGGACCTGAGACCGTGATTAGTTCCTTCCCCTCGCAAATCAGCGACCCGGTTCCGATTGGGGTAAAAATGGGGGTGAAACCCGACATCACCGGCGACAACACCCGGGTTTTGATGGAAATCAAACCGAGCTTTGTGGATTTTGACGGCTTCATCAACTACGGAACGGTCATCAATTCAGCCTACTCTGCCGCTTACTTTTCCAATGCGGTGCCTATTTTAACCAACAACATTCAACAGCCCGTGTTTGTGCGGCGGGACCTCACCTTGCCCTCGGTCGAAGTCAGTGACGGTTATACCTTGATGTTGGGCGGTCTTCTTCGTGAAGATATCCAGAAGATCGACGAAAAGGTTCCCCTGATCGGGGATATTCCGATCCTAGGCCGGGCCTTCCAGGGGAAAACGGAGCAGGCCATCAAGAAAAACACCCTGATATTTGTGACGCCCAGAATCCTGCAGGTGGACGGGCAACCGCTGAACCCTACGGCGGGATCTGCCACCACGGCTGCAACCGGAGAAACCCCTTAGTAACTTATTATTTTCGGATCAGCCGGTATTCGAAGTCGCTGGGAATGTCCCGCGTATTGCCCGCGGACCATCCCAGAATGTTGGCGGTGGAGTATCCCAATCCCCCAAAAACAAAGTAAAAGACGGAGCTAGCGACATCTGCGGTTTCCGACTTGGCATACCAAAGACGTATTCTGAGATCGGGCGGTCCGTTGATGGGCACATCCAGACCGCCCCGCCGCTCTTCCTCGTTGATTTTGATTTTTTCGAGCGATTCAAAACGAATCCACAGGGGTTTTTTCTCCGGTCCAGGGGTGGGGGGCAAAGGATCCGAAGCCTTGACCTCCGGGCGTCTTTCCCAGCGCGTTTTCTGCGCGGACTGCATGGTCGGCGAGTCGATGGGGATGCGGAGGATCTGGCGGTAGGTCCCCGCGGGGAGAAAGATCTTTTCCTTCGTGTCGAGCGTCACCAGTTCCAAATCTTCCGCAAGATTGAGGTTGGCGAGATCGGGGGTGAGGGGAGGCAGGCTCTTTTTTGCAGGATCCTTTTCCGATCCCTCCACCTTCTCCGGGATAGATTCGTTTTCGGAAGGTGAGGCTGCCTCCTTGGTCTGACCCCCCATGGGGTCGGTCGAAATAAGGGGAGTTTCCCGGGTGGCGGCCGCGGCCTGGGCCGGAGTTTCCGATGGGAGGTTTTCGTCCACCACGGGGACAGGATCCTTGGGCCACGCCGGTAAAATAACCGACAACCAGAAGCCGACACCGGTGAAAAGAAACCTCGGCAGGCCGATCACTGCACCAGACCGATCCTTCGGAGCCAGACGGCGGCATGGGGGTGTTCCTTGCTCCAGCCCTGCAGCTCCCATAGCCATCCCACCTTTTCCGCAAAAAGGTACAACCCGGCCAGCCCAAAGGTGAAGATGGGCAAAGTTCCTGCCAAAAACGGGGGAATACGGTTGCCTTGTCCCAGCGCCACGCAGAGACGGGTGAAGACCAGGAAAGCAAAAAGCACAAACACGCTACTGAAAACCGTGGCGGCCACATTTCGCCGAGCGTCCGTCATGCCAAAGGCGATGCCGAACAGGCAGAGCAGGGGACAGGCCAGCGGGTACATCCAGCGATGCCAGTTTTCCGTGGCGTAAGGGGCGCGGAGTCGCTGGTTCAGGCGAGCGGTATCCCCCGCCAGCCGGGTAACCTCCGGCCAAGGTAACACATCCGGTGGCACCAATTTGGCCGCCAACATGGCCGGGGGCTCGGTGAGTTCGGGGAGCTGAAGCTCCGGCAAAATGGGGCCAACTGTCTCCAAGCCGATATCCGGTCCATACTCGATTCGGCGGGCATTTTGCAGGTGCCAGACCCCGTTCCGGTATTCCCCGGAGGCCGCAAACACCTTGGCAATGTCCCGTCCCTCGGGTTCGGTGCGGAATAGGATTTCCGCATTTTGCAGAGTCTTGGTGTTGAGATCGAGCCGGCCGATGTACCAGATCGTGCCCTCCTTTTGATCGGGAAGCTTCGGGGAACGGTAGACCACCTGGGAAAAGGAGTTCTCTTCGGTGGACTCCTTTTTGATCTGCCGTTTGACCTTTTCCCGATTGGCTTGGGCGCTGGGGGAAAGGGAAAAGGAGAGAAAATAAAGGACCAGCGAAAGGCCGGCGCTACAAAGCAAAAAAGGGCGGGCGAGGATGAGGGGACTCATGCCGGCAGCAAGCAGTGCGACCGACTCCCGGTGCCGGGAGAAGTAGGCCAGCACGTACAAGGTGGCGAAGAGAACCCCGACCGGCAGGATCGATTGGGCCAGATCTGGAAGCTGCACCAGGAAGTATTTGGCCAACAGCCACGGGGGCGGGCCTTTGTCGATCAGCCGGCCAATTTTGTCGAAGATGTCGAAAGTCAGCCAAAGGGTGAAAAGGGCCGCGATCACGAAGAGGAGGGGGACCAGGACGGAC
>RGGS01000252.1 GCA_010024525.1 Verrucomicrobiota bacterium
CTGAAAACCGCCTCCACCGAACTAACTTTCCGTCATCCAGATCGGTTGCCTTGGTCGGAAGAGGAAGTCACCCGCCAGTTGGCTGCTGGCCGAACCGTCTTCATCGACTTCACCGCCGCTTGGTGCCTGACCTGCCAGGTCAATGAACGACTCGTGCTTTCAAGGCCGGATATTCAGGCTTTCTTCCGAGAAAAAAAGATCGCCTTCCTTGTGGCCGACTGGACCCGGCGCGATCCAAAGATCACAGCCGCCTTACAACAGGTGGGACGTGAAGGTGTGCCAACCTACGTGATTCTCCGCCCGGGTTCTTCCGTACCCCAGCTCCTGCCTGAAATCCTTACACCACAACTGGTTCTCGAATCCCTTCGCTAAAGAATCACCTGCTTCCTGTCTCCCGAACCCCCGCCGCCTTGGCCGGGTTCCTCTACTTCGCTCCCACCTTGGCCAAAACCACAAAAACGGTTTTCAGCACAATCCGAAAGTCCATGAGGAAGGAATGATTCCGGATGTAAAATAGGTCGTAACGGAGCTTTTCCCTGGTGTCCTCCAAATTGGATCCATACGGATAGTTCACCTGGGCCCATCCTGTCAGCCCCGGGCGCACCTCGTGACGCAAGGCATAGAAGGGGATCTCCTCCTCGTATTTCTTAACCAGTTTAACCCATTCCGCCCTCGGACCGATCAGACTCATGTCACCCACCAATACATTCCAAAGTTGGGGAATCTCATCCAGTCGTGAAGGGCGGAGGGTACGACCCAAAAAAGTCACCCGCTCATCCCTTTCGCTCGTGTAATCCGAACCCTGCTCTTTCCGCTTTTTCATTGTGCGGAATTTCAGAGCCTCAAAGACTTCCCCCCTTAAACCCTGCCTTTTTTGCACATAAAAGACGGGCCACCCATCCAGCAGCAGGATCCCCAAAAAAATCAGCACCGTCAGGGGCAGGAAAATCAAAAGAAGAACCAAGGCCATGCCCCGATCCAGGAGATTTTTCAGGCGCATATATCCCTCGCTCTGGGTCAAACTGAGTTCCCGATCCAGAACCCACTCCTCGTCGACATCCCGCAGAAGGATCTTTCCGTGGACGCTCTCGGCAAAAGCCTCTGCGGTAAAAACCCGGGCGCCGGACAGATGGATCTCCGCCAGTTTTTTGCCCATCGGATGCGACAACCTGCCGATATGGGAGGCCATGACGATTCCCAATCTCCCCGGATCGGAACGTTCCAGAATCTTGGGACTCCATGCCTCCAACAAGGGGGACCCTTTTCCCGCCAACGGACCAACTTGGCCGTCCACCACGTCGTAAAACCTGAAGTCCGCGCTCGGGCTCCTGCTTTTTTCCAACAACTCTCTCCACAGGACGCGGAGATCGTCCGAGCCCCCCAACAGGATATAATGCCCCCGACCCTTTTCCCGGATCAGTCGCTGGTAGCTGGACCGCCGGCAGGCGAGCGTAAGAAAGGCAAAGCTCACGATCGCGGGAATCACCACCGCTCGGGCCGGTTTCATGGCCTCACTATACGCGGTGAAAGCATAGACCGCGGTCATCAGCAGAGGAAAAACCATGAGAAAGGAGGATAGGTGCATGGTGGCGTACTCGAGGGAAAGCTTGTCTGACTTTTCAACATACCCGCCTGAAATAAAGAGAGCCAAAAGACTGAAGGCCAAAGAGACCAAGTAGACCTCCAAAGGCCAGTATCGGGGAATATGTCCGATGCGGAGGGCGTGGAATCCGGCCACGACCACGGCCAGCAGAAGGACATCCAAGACAACCATCCGGAACCCATAGCCGAGCCCCTCCCCGGTTACCCTCTTGGGGGAAAGTCTGGTCCTCTTTTTCACCGGTTGAGTTTATCCCGGGTGGTGGAGCCTCGACCACCCGCTTCTCGGTCGCTCCCGTGAAAAATGCTGCGCACGATTCTCCCCATTTCCTCGGAGTCCGGCTTCTCGCCGGGGATCAGACAGGCGGCTAACTCAAAGGAGAAACTGCTGATCCTTCGTTGGACGAACTCCAGCGTCCGATCCTTATGAAAATACATCTCCCGTAACCGGTCATACTCTTTGGGCTCAAGGGGCTGGCCGTCCATCCAGTTGGCCCAAAGCATGACCGCTTTTTGATCCGGCCGGGCAAAAGGAATCACGGACCATACCGTTCGCTGCCCGTCGATCTCCGTGACAAAATCAACGGCTTCCCCGCCGATCGTCCAGCCGGCCCCCGGCATGCAATGCTCTGGACGGTGGCCAAAAGGATTGGCTTTGCCCCGCCCCGGCGACCACCAGAAGTGGTAACCGGAAATTCCCCCCAGATGAAAGTAATCGCCTTTTTCCGGACGCAACGCATCCACCACGCCCTTGGGTATTTCTTCTCTGACCACCTCGTCCCTGAGTTGCAGCACCGCGGTGGCATTTTCATCCGCCCCTTTCGAGTACCAAAACCGGACAAAGCCGGCGACCCCAACCAACCAAAGCAGGGCCAAAATTCCCGCCCACCTCCCTTGCCGTGCCATCGGTCCCTCAATTGCGGGGGAAAGCTTGAAAGACGGAGGCATCCCCGTCCGCGAAGCCATCCACCAGACGGATAGGACCACAGCCACCATGATTCCCATCCCCAGCAAATTGTGCCAATGATCCACCTCTTGGGACCCCAAACGACTTCCGATCATTCCAAGGGTCACCGCCCGGACCAGATTTCCCCCCACCGC
>RGGS01000253.1 GCA_010024525.1 Verrucomicrobiota bacterium
GCCGAGGCCTTTGCGGAGCGGATGCATGAGTTGGCGCGTCAGGCCTGGGGTTTCGGTCGGGTGGAGAAACTTTCCAAGGAGGATCTGATTGACGAAAAGTACCGGGGGATCCGGCCCGCGGCGGGGTATCCCGCCTGCCCGGATCACACGGAGAAGCGCGGCTTAATGGCGCTGCTGGAGGCGGAAAAGAACACGGGAATCCAGCTGACGGAGAGCTGTGCGATGACCCCGGCCAGCTCCGTAAGCGGTCTGTATTTTGGGCATCCGGAGGCGAGGTATTTTGCCGTGGGGCCGATTGGGAGAGATCAGGTGGAGGATTATGCGTCCCGCAAGGGTGTTGCCCGGGCGGAGATGGAAAAATGGCTGCAGCCCAACCTGGGTTACGACCCGTTGGCCTGATCCCAGGTCCGCTTTTTCACCTGCTGTTTCCGGTTAAATGGCTATTCCATTGACCCTGAAGGGGCGGATTCTAGTTTGACCACATGGTCTGTCTCGTCGGCTCGTTGGTTGGATTGACTTTTGTAGTCTTCCTCTTTCCCGTTACCGCCCAAGACAAGGGACAGGCGAACGTTTCCTTCGGCAAGCCCCAGGATCTTGAAATCGAGATGGTATCCGTGCCTGATTCCGTCGGTTCCGGAGGCAAGCCTGTCCCCACCGGGGCCGATGCCCGTTCCTCCCAGGAGGGAAGGTGGTTGCGGATCGATGTGCCTTTTGCCACCGAAAAAAAAGTCACCCCGGAAGTGAAAATGAGGTTTTTTTTGGAGGGCTATGAGGTGGTGGAGGCCGAAAAAGGAGGAAAGGACACGGAGAAGTTCGTGGTGCTGACGGGGGAGGTGACCTATCGCGACGTGCCCAGGGGGGCGAAACACTACGCGGGCATGTTTCTGCCCCCTTCCTCGAGCTTGCGGTTTGCCGGGCTCAAGCCGAACGGGGAGGCGGATTGGAGCGGTCGAAAAATGAACCTCAGGGTGGAGGCCATCGACCAAGGCACGCCGGTGGAGGAGTATTTTGATCTGCAGGGTGACAAAGAAAAGGGTTTGAGCGGGCGAGGTGGAAAAAAGGACCCTGAATGGCATAAATCCGCCGAAGCCCAGGAAATCCCCGGGGCCCTGCTGCCCATCACGGCCACGCCCTTTTGGCCCAAGGATTACAAACGGTATCCCCAGTTGAAACAACCCTAAGGGGAAGAAGTTCCCGCCGGCATGGCTTCCTTCACCCGCATCTTGGCCGTGGATCTCGGGGCTTCGGCGGTTCGTATCCTGGAAATGGGGCCGGATTCCCGCGGGAATCCTTCGGTCTGGCATCTGGCCGAGGAGGAGATTGCGCACGATCCGGCAAAAACCGGGGAACTTGTCCCGCTGTATTCCCAGGCCCTGACGGCGGCGCTGAGCCGGCTTCCCTCAAAAACCCGTGCCTGCCGTTTTTGTTTGGGTGGCCCGGCTGTTTTCGCAAGGATCCTGAAATTACCCGCGGCGGATCCCTCCCGGGTGCGAGCCATGGTTGGTTTTGAGGCGCAACAGACCGTCCCCGCCATCGAGCAGGCCCTTTGGGATTATCAGCTTCTTCCGTCCGCCCAAACCGGCGAGGTGGAAGCGCTGATCCTGGCCATCAAAAGGGAGGCCGTGGAGGAAATGTCCGCCGCGACCCTGGTGGCGGGGCTCAAGCCGGAGGCGGCCACCCTGGCTCCCAGTGCGCTGCTAAACTGCTTTTACTACAATTACCCGGATGTATCGGGTTGTTCCCTGCTGCTGGATATCGGCGCGAGGGCGACCACGATCCTGCTGGTGGAAGGATCCCGTTTTTTCGTCCGCGTGGTGCCGCTGGGCGGAGGAACGGTGACCCAGGCCGTCGCCACGGATCTGCAGGAGACCTTTGCGGGAGCGGAGATCCTGAAAAAGGCCAAGGGATTCGTCCATCCCGGCGGCGCGTATGAGGATTCTTCCGATCCAGGGGCGGCCAGGATTTCCAAATTGGCCAGGGGGGTGATGACACGGTTGCACGCGGAGGTGGAGCGTTCCGTGACGTTTTTCCGGAGCCAGCAGGGAGGAGGCAAGCCGACCCATGCCTGGCTGGCGGGGGCGTGACCCAAGCCCAGGCCCGCAAGACGAAGGATCTTCCGGCCATTCGCATCGGGGTGGCCGCCGCCGCCGTGCTGCTTTTGCTTCCCGGGGTGCACGGGTTCTGGCAGGCGCAGAAAACCGCGCACCAATTGGCCGGTGAAACGGCGAGGGTGGAAGAAGCCAGTCAGGCGTTGCAAAAACTTGAGGCGGAAAATAAAAGGTTTCAGGCCACCGCCCAACAGATCGACCAGGCAATCCAACTGGAGCAGCAACGGTGGCGTTGGTCCAGGCTGCTCGGGGAGTTAAAGCGCCACAGCCCCGAAGGTCTGTGGATTACCAGCCTCAAAATTTTGCCGGTTCCAGAGGTTAGGCCGGGTCCGGGCAACGCTGGTCAGCCTTCCCCTCCCATTGTCGAACTCGCCGGGATGTTCGAAACCAAATCGGAGCAGAAGGATGCGGAGGCGGTGGCAAATTTTCAAAAAGCCCTGGAGGCGGGTGGTGTTCTTCAACGGGTCACGGTTCTGGAACGGGAGACTCCCAGGTATGTGGAAGGCAAAACGGACCAAGTGGCCCTGAAATTCGGGCTGCGGGCGGATTGGCCCAAGGAGGCACCCGTCCCTGAAGGCAAGCCGGGGGATGG
>RGGS01000254.1 GCA_010024525.1 Verrucomicrobiota bacterium
GACTGATTCCCCAAGCCAAGCAACTCACCTCCACCCTTCTGCTGGAGTGCGGCCCGTCCCAAACCGAGAGTGTGGCGGAGCTCACCCGCTCCGCCGGTTTTGCCCGCGCGACGATTCATTCGGACCTCGCCTCCCGACCCCGTTTCGTCGAGGCAACCTTGGCGTAGTGCCCCTTGCCTCCCCCGCCCCTTTGCGTGAACATACCACTTCCATGAAGCGCGCCATTTATCCCGGCACCTTCGATCCCGTGACCTTGGGACATCTGGACGTTCTGGCACGGGCCGCCCGTCTCTTTGATGAAGTGGTGGTGGCTGTAGCCGAGGACAGCCCCAAGGACGCAACCTTCAGCACCGAGGAACGAGTCGAATTACTCAAAAAAAGCATCCACCCCGAACCTTGGGCTAAACAAGTCAAGGTGACCTCCTTTCGCGGCCTGATGGTCGAGTTTGCCAAAAAAGAGGGAGCCGTGGCCGTCATTCGCGGATTGCGTGCCGTTTCGGATTTTGAATATGAATTCCAGCTCGCCTTGACCAACCGCCGCCTTCATCCCGAACTTGAATCCGTGTTTCTCATGCCACGGGAGACTCTTTCGTTTCTCAGTTCCAATCTTGTCCGGGAATTGGCTCGCCTGGGAGCCCCACTGAACGAATTCGTTCCATCACCGGCCGCGGAAGCCCTCCTCCGGCGCTATCGAAAAAAATGAAGATCGATCCCCGCCAAATTCCTGAAGAGGGTCTCTCCCTGTCGGGCTCCCTCCCCGTGACCGACTACGACTTGCCCCCAGGCGAAACCCAAGGCTGGGATAAAATTAACTACCGGTTCAACCTTGTCCGTACCGGCAAAGAGGTCACGATCACCGGCACCCTTGACTCCGAATTCAAAATCACCTGCGCACGATGCTTGGATCCCATGCCTTGGAGCCTGAATATCAATGACTTCTGTCAGGTTTGTCCCATTCAGGATGATGCTTTGCTCGACTTGACGCCGTTGATCCGGGAGGACATCATCCTAGCCCTTCCGCTCGCAGCCCGCTGCGAGTTGGACGGTGCAGGTCGGTGTCCGTATTCGGGTCGGGTGTTTACCCCTTCGGATCGGGACGACTTCGCCGAAAAACGACGAGCCACCGTCTGGCGGGATCTGGACAGGCTCAAAACGGAGAACTGAGAACATGGGAGTCCCGAAACGCAAAACATCGAAAATGCGACTACGCATGCGACGCTCCGCACACCGGCGCGAACTGCCCCAACTCCGCCGCGATAAATCCGGCAGTTTCCACCTCTCCCATGTGGTGGATCCGGCCACCGGTCGTTACCGCGACCGCCAGATTCTGACCATCGAAACGCCCGCCGCCTGATGTTGTTGCCCGCTTTCGGGCGAATTTCCTCATGAAGATAGCGCTCGATGCGATGGGAGGAGATTTCGCACCCGAGCGTCCCGTCGCCGCGGCGATCGAAGCCTTGGCCCTGTTTCCCCAAATCGAAAAGTTGATTCTTTTCGGACAAGAAAACCGGATTCGGGAGGAGCTGAAAAAAATCGGCCAAGAAAAACCGGATTCACGCTTGGAAATCCGCCACTGCAAGGAAGTCATCGAAATGGGCGATTCCCCCGTGGAATCCCTGCGTCGCAAAAGGGATAATTCCATCCTCCGATCGATCGAAGCTGTCCGGGATGACCTGGCGGATGCCGCGGTCTCTGCGGGACACACGGGGGCCATGGTCGCCGCCGCCACCATCCGTCTTCGTACCCTCCCCGGGATCAGTCGACCTGGCATCGCCACCATCATGCCGACCGAAACCAACCTCTTTGTCCTGATGGATGCCGGCGCCAACCTGGATGCCCGACCGGAACACCTCCTGGATTACGCCGTCATGGGCTCCGTTTTTTCCGAGGAAATTCTAGGTTACAAAAAACCCCGCGTGGGCCTGCTTTCCATCGGTTCGGAGGATGTGAAGGGGAACTCCCTGACCAAGGATGCCTTCAAACTCCTCTCGAACGCGCCCATTCATTTTACCGGCAACATTGAGGGACGGGATCTTTTTGAAAATCCCGTCGAGGTCGTGGTATGCGACGGGTTTGTCGGCAACGTTGTCCTAAAAACCGGGGAAAGCATCGCCAATGCCATTTTCCAATGGTTGAAGCACGAGATTAAAAAAACACCTATCCGCATGTTGGGGGCCTGGCTCGCCCGCGCCGCCTTTCGCGCCATCAAAAAGAAGACCAACTACGAGGAGTACGGCGGCTCTCTTCTTCTCGGAGTCAATGGCATCACGGTGATCGCCCACGGAAGTTCCACCGTGAAAGCCATCCGCAACGCCATCCGCGAGGCGGTGGAAGCGGTCGAACATGACGTCAACAATCGCATCATCCGTGCAGCGGAAATGGCGGGAGCCCACAAGGAAGCCCAAAACGATGTCGTCCCGGCCTGATTCCGGCCTGCGTTTGGCCGGAACGGGCATCTACCTACCCGCCCGTATCCTTTCCAATCAGGATCTCGAAAAACTGGTGGAAACCAGCGACGAGTGGATCCTGACCCGCACCGGAATCAAGGAGCGCCGTTTGGCTGCCGAGAAGGAGACCTCCACCCTCATGGGCGTGGAGGCCGCCAAAAAAGCCCTCGCCAACGCCAAAATCAAGGCCACCGATCTCGAGCTCATTCTGGTGGCCACCGTTACCCCAGACTCC
>RGGS01000255.1 GCA_010024525.1 Verrucomicrobiota bacterium
TGGGTAATGGTCAGGCTCAAATCATCCAGGTCGGCTGAGAGGGAGCCTTTTTCCGCCCGAATATTGCGCCGGGGCACCCCAGTGGGACTGAGTTCCCAAATGTTGATGTCGGTTAGCTCGGTACCGTTTTTTTGACCGATATAGATTCGATACCCGGGAAAACGATCCATGGCCTCCCCTGCCCGGATCAGGAAGGCCGGGTTGTCCCGCCCAATATCCAGCAACACCGATTTGAATTTTTGCAGGGTGACCGGCACCAGAACGGCGTTGTTGTAGAAACACACAAAGGAAAGAAAAAGTCCAAAAAGAATCACCGGTGCAACCAAAGGGATCAGCCCGATCCCGGCCGCCCTTACCGCCTGTAACTCCAGATCCTGCGACATGCGGCCAAACACAATCAAAGCCGCCACCAGAATTCCCCAAGGCATGGTAAAGGTAAGCGCCTGAGGGATCAGCAACCCCACCATTTTGAAAATTAGGGAAATGGGCAACTCATCGTTGACCAGCAACTCAAAGATCTGCTTAAAGGCGTTGCCCAACACAATAATAAGGGAGAGCACCGCCACGGCCCCGGCCGTAGCCGCCATCATTTGGGTTGTCAGATAACGGTAAAGGATTCTCATGATTTCTTTTGTTGTCGGGTGTATTCCAGCCTGTCCCGCCAGGTGGTGGGTTGTCCACTCTTCAGCCCCCGGCACTCGTAGAAATGGAAAGTCGGACCCGTGGGCTGACCCCAGGTGGATCTGCGGTAGGTGGAGACGACCCGAACCTGCTCAAAATCCCGAAGAATCGGCGGCAGGGCATTCGGCTGCTCTGCCACGTAAAGTCCGGTGGTTCCGCTGGGGAACTTTTCCCGATAGCTGGGCCAGAGGGAGTATTGGGTCATGATCTGCGGCCAATCCGGGGTAAAAGCCCGGGGCTGATCCGGCAGGTAGAAGGAAAGCAGGCTTGCGGTTTGATACTCGTCCGCGATCACAAAATTCGCGCCCACCTGCTGCCTTACTTTTTCCGCCTCCCCGGCCAGATCTTCCCATCCCTTGGCCCGATCCAGCGGATTATTTTTGAAATGCAGAGGGAGAAAATCGTGAAGAAGTGCGGTTTCGACAAGGCCGATCAGCAACCCTGAAACCATCACTCCTTTCCACAGTCTGGATCTGTTTTGGATCTTCTGCATAGCCCAACCGCAGCCCAGAATCAGCCCCGCCAGCAGTGCCGGGGCCGTCCAGTTTCCATTGGCCGTCTTGTTAAGACTGATCCATGCATAGGCCCCAAATAGCGGCCAAAAGAGTGAGCAGAGATAGGTCGATCCTTCCCTTCCAAATTTTCCTGAAACGGGACGCAGAGATCCGGCCAACATAAGAAGAAAAAGCACCGGCGACACCACGACCGCCTGCAACAACCAAAACCCGGCAAATTTTCCCCAGTTCGGATGAAATCCACGATCCAGATCTCCCCCCTCAAAGACGTGCAGGGCGGTCACCCAGCCGTGAAAGGCGTTCCAAATCACGATCGGCAAGGCCAATAGGACAAAAGCCGACACAAGGAGGAGCATTCGTCTGGAAATCAAAAGTTTTCTCCGTTCGGGAGTCAGGACCAGAAAAAGGGCGAATGAGAGCAGTTCCGCCGCATTGGTGTATTTGCACTGAAATCCAAGCCCTACCCACACCCCCGTTAAGAGCCAATACCGTTTCAGGCCGGTTTGTACGGCCGACCAGAAAGAGAGAGCCGCCGTCCCCCAAAAGAAAACGCTGAGGGGATCAATGGTCATCAGAATACTTCCGATCGCGAACAAGGGCATGACGGATGCCGCCACCACCGCAGCCAGACCGACCCGATCATTGTAAAAGGTTCTTCCCAAGAGGAAGATTAGCCACCCCGTGCCAGCCGAAAGCAAAACTGCCGGAAGACGAACAACCCAGACATGCTCACCCAATAACAGGGTAAAGATCCGGATCACGAAAGCGGCCCCCGGTCCCTTTCCGTAATGATTCCAATCCAGCGAGCGACCACACTCCCAATAATGGGCTTCATCACCGACCAGATCCAGGTGGGGCGCAAACCAGAGCCGAAAACAGGTAATCACTCCTATCCAGATCACCGCCCACTTGGCTTCGGGACTTTTCCAGCTCATTCATGTTTCTAGCCCCTTTTTTAGTTTCTGGGCAAAGATTCCGTGCTTCCCCATTGACCCGGGGCCGATCCATAGGTTGAGTGGTTTCATGAGTTTATCCGCCAAAATCGACGAACAGATCAAAGAGGCCATGAAAGCAAAGGAATCCGAACGGCTGGGCGTCCTGCGCATGCTGAAGTCCGCGATCAAATATGCCGTGATCGAGAAATACGGGGCCGAAGGCGCGGCCAAAGACGAGGACGTTCTGGCCGCCGTGCGCAAAGAGATCAAAAAAAGGCAGGATTCGATCGAGGCTTTCTCCAAGGGAGGACGAGAAGATCAGGTCAGCAAGGAAAGAGCCGAGATGAAGATCCTCGAAGCCTACCTTCCTGCAGCCATGCCAGAAGCAGAGCTGGAAAAATTGGTCAAAGACGTAATCACGGAACTCGGAGTCACCGACAAAAAGGGGATGGGGGCAGTGATGAAAGCTTGTCAGACCAAGGCCGCCGGTCGGGCCGACAACCGGGCTCTCAGCGCCCTCGTCGGCAAACTCCTCCCTTA
>RGGS01000256.1 GCA_010024525.1 Verrucomicrobiota bacterium
ATGCAGAGGGTAAAGCGGTGGGGGCGGAGGTGGTGGATTTCAAGACTGATCGGCTGGACGGGGAGAAGGAGAAAAAGGAGCGGGCGGAATATTACCGGCCTCAACTGGAGGCGTATGCGGAGGCGGTTTCGAAGTTAACCGGATTGAGTAGGGAGAAGGTGACAACGCGGATTGCTTGGGTTTGGGACGCTTCATAGCCCAGAGGCATGGGCATGGTATGAAACGAATCAGAGTTACGTCTTAAAGACTGACTGTCCCTTAACCCAATACATGGTCCCACCCCGAATCGAACGGGGATCCGCGGTTTAGGAAACCGCTGCTCTATCCTTTTGAGCTATGGGACCTATCAACGACTTGCCGTTGCCATCTTCATGCATCAAAAGAGAGTTCTATACTCCCCCCTCATAAAAACGGCCGCAAGGAGGAAGACGGGCCGTTGGGGCAAATGCCCTTCCGGCGAAAGAGCGCAAAGGGTGGTGGGGAGCTTAGGGCTGGAAGAAAAAAGGGTTTGAGATAGGGTTGAAAGTTCATGATTGGCTGGATTTTAAAGAAAATCTTGGGGACGCAGAATCAGCGGGAGGTTCGGCGTTTGACCCCCATGGTGGCTGAAATCAACCGGCATGAGGAAGCTCTCCGGGTGATCTCCATGGTGGAGCTCAGGGGAAAAACTGCCGCGTTCCGGGACCGGTTGAGCAAGGGGCAGACGCTGGATCAGTTGTTGCCCGAAGCCTTTGCCGTGGTGAAAAACTGCTGCCGGCGGTTTACCGAGGAAAAAAGAAAGATTCGGGTTCGTGGCCAGGAGATTTTGTGGGAGATGATCCCGTTCGATGTGCAGTTGATTGGCGGTATGGTCCTGCATTCCGGGCGGATTGCGGAGATGGCCACGGGAGAGGGAAAAACGTTGGTGGCAACCCTGCCGACCTACCTGAATGCGCTTTCCGGGAAGGGAGTGCATGTGGTGACGGTAAACGACTACCTGGCCGCACGTGACGCGGAGTGGATGGGGGAAGTCTATCGAGAACTGGGGCTGACGGTGGGCTGTCTACAGCACGGACAGTCGCAGGCGGAGCGACGTGCACAGTATGCCTGCGACATCACCTACGGGACGTGTTCGGAATTCGGCTTTGATTACTTGAGGGACAATGGCATGGCAACGACGCCAGAGGATCAGGTCCAGCGCGGGCATTTTTATTCGATCATCGATGAGGTCGACAGCATCCTGATCGACGAGGCGCGGACCCCTTTGATCATTTCCGGGCCGGTGACCGTTTCGACTCATCAGTTCGACAAGTACCGGTCGGCGATTGAGTCGCTGGTGCGAAAACAGAACGGGCTGTGTACCGATTGGGCCAACCAGGCGAAAGAGAAGGTGGAAAAAGGAGACCTGCAGGGAGCCGGCCGACTGTTGTTCAAAGTGAAGATGGGGTCGCCACGAAACAAGCTACTGCTGAAGTTCCAGGAAGATCCGGGAACCAGGCGGGCGATTGATGATGCCGAGCTGGAGATGTACCAGGACACCCGGAGGACGGAGCTCTACAAGACGAAGGAGGAGATGTACTTCTCCATCGACGAGAGGAACAGCGAGGCAGATCTCTCAGAGATGGGAAGAACGTTCCTGAACCCGTCCGATCCGAACTTTTTTCTCGTGCCGGACCTGATCACCAAGAACCATGACATCGAAACGAACGCCTCGCTGAGTGCGGAGGAGAAGCTGAAGGCAAAGCAGGCAGCGCAGGCGGATTATGAGGAGGCCAGCCAACGGATCCACAACATCAGCCAGCTTCTGCGGGCGTATTGCGTGTTTGAGAAAGATGTCCATTACGTGGTGCAGGAGAACAAGGTGGTCATCGTGGATGAATACACCGGTCGACTGATGCCCGGTCGGCGATGGAGCGACGGATTGCATCAGGCGGTGGAGGCGAAGGAGGGAGTGCAGATCGACCGGGAGACGCAGACCTTGGCGACGATTACGATCCAGAACTATTTCCGGTTGTACGAAAAGCTGGCGGGGATGACGGGGACGGCCGAGACCGAGGCCAACGAATTCAAGGACATCTACCGGCTGGGGGTGGTGGTGATCCCGACCAACCGCAACTGCATCCGCAAGGATGCGGATGACCTGATATTCAAAACGAGGCGGGAGAAGCTGAATGCGTTGATCGAGGAAATCAAAAAGCGTCATGCTGCCGGGCAACCCATGCTGGTGGGGACGGCCTCGGTGGAGTCGTCGGAAATCATCAGCCGGATGCTGAGGCGTGAAAATATTCCGCACAGCGTCCTGAACGCGAAGCAGCACCAGTTGGAGGCGGAGATTGTGGCGCGGGCCGGCGAGCGGGGTGCGGTGATGATTGCCACGAACATGGCGGGCCGCGGGACCGACATTAAGCTTTCGCCGGGTGTCGCGGAGTTGGGTGGGTTGCATGTGGTGGGAACGGAACGACACGAATCACGCCGGATCGATCGTCAGCTCCGGGGACGCTGCGCGCGCCAGGGAGATCCAGGCTCAAGCCAGTTCTTTATTTCGTTTGAGGACGACCTGATGCGGAACTTCGGGGATTCCCGAAGAATCGCCGGCCTAATGACCAAATTGGGGATGGAGGACAACGAAGGGCTGCAACATCCGTGGCTGAACCGTTCGGTGGAGACCGCCCAGAAGCGCGTGGAGCAGAG
>RGGS01000257.1 GCA_010024525.1 Verrucomicrobiota bacterium
CCCGACTCAATCCCAAACGCTGTCCGGAATACCCCTTGGATCGCACGGACTCCCACCACGCTTGGTTTTCCAGATACCAGCGCACGGTCCGCTCGATCCCGTCGGCAAAGGAAATCTGCGGTGACCAGGAAAGATGCTTTTTGAACTTGGAGGCATCGGTGGCGTATCGGCGGTCATGACCGGGCCGATCCGTCACCGTCTCCATCAGCTCACGATGGGACTTGCCTCCCGGCCTGGGCCGGAGCCGGTCCAGCAAATCACAGATCGCCCCCAGCACGGCCAGATTGTCTTTCTCCTCATCCGCGCCCACCTGATATGCCTCGCCCACGCTGCCCGCCCGGCGGGCCGCCTCCACCGCCCGGGCCGTGTCCTCCACATGCATCCAGTCGCGCACCTGCTTGCCGTCGCCGTACACCGGAATCCTCTCGCCTGCCAAGGCCCGGAGAATCGCCAAAGGGATAAGTTTTTCGGGAAATTGATAGGGCCCATAGTTGTTGGAAGGACGCAGGACAACTGTGGGCACCCCGTAGGTCCGGAAATAGGCTCGGCAAAGGTGGTCGGCCGCGGCTTTGGAGGCCGCGTAGGGACTGTTGGGTGCGAAGCTGGATGTCTCCCGAAAAGGCGGATCGGACGGCTCGAGAGAACCATGAACCTCGTCGGTGGAAAGATGCACAAAACGGAAGAGCCCCTTTTCCGGTGCTTTTCCAGCCTGAAGGTAATTTCGGGTTGTCTCCAACAAGGTAAAGGTCCCCGTGACGTTGGTGTGCAGGAAGGGACTGGGCTCATCGATCGAACGGTCCACATGGGATTCCGCGGCAAAATTCACCACCGAGATCGGCCGATGTTGGTTGAAAAGTTCCGCCACCAACTTCGAATCGGCGATATCCCCGATCACCACCTCACACCTCCCGGTTTTCTCTTCTTGTTCGAGGTTAGGCCGATGCCCGGCATAAGTGAGCTTATCCAACACCACCACCCGGGCGGAGGGACGACCCGCCAAGAGGTGGCGGACATAGTTGGACCCGATAAATCCACAAGCCCCTGTTACGAGAATTGTTTCAGAGGAAGGCACATCTGTTTTCTACCCCAAGCCACCGCATTCGACCAGCCACCAACCATGGGCCGGCCTGGCCTAGGCCCGGCCTCAAGAAAGATTCTCGCTCTCAAGGGGTAAGGTTTGCGAAAAAGGATCTATGCCCTTCGAAAAAGACACGATTGCTGCCTGTGCCACCCCTCCCGGGGTCTCCGCCTTGGCCATCATCCGTGTAAGCGGTCCCCAATCCCTCTCCATTGCGGAAAAGCTCACCGGTCAACCGCTCCCTCCCCGCCAACCCACCCCCACGCGGCTAAAAATCAAGGATCACACCCTCGATGAGGTTGTGCTGACCTACTGGCCCAACCCCAAGTCGTATACCGGGGAGGATCTCGTCGAAATCTCCTGCCACGGAAATCCCCTGATCATTGAATCCATTTTGCGGTCCATCTTGCAGCTCGGAGCCCGCACTGCCCGCCCTGGGGAATTTACCGAGCGGGCTTTTCTCCACGGTCGGATCGATCTCACGCGGGCCGAAGCCGTACTGGATGTCCTGCACGCCCGCTCGGAAAGGGCGCTGCAGGCCGCGCAACGAGCCTTGGCCGGAAGGCTGGGCGACCGCCTGCACTCCGAGCGGGAAAAGCTCCTCAATCTCCTGGCCAGAATCGAGGCGTGGATCGATTTTCCCGAGGAAGATATCCAGCCTGAGGTGGGGGACGGTTTTCGCAAAGAAGTGAGCGAACTTCTTCACTCCATCTCCCATCTGTTGGCCACGGCTCCCCTGGGTCATCGCCTGCGGGCGGGATACCGTCTCGCCTTAGTCGGCCCGCCCAACGTCGGCAAGTCCAGTCTCCTCAACTCCCTTCTGGGTACCGATCGCGCGATTGTCAGCCCCGTCCCCGGCACCACCCGCGACACCGTCGAGGAAACCATCATCCTTTCCGGCTTTCCTGTCCGCCTGATCGATACCGCCGGACTTCGCACCGCCAAGGACCCCGTGGAGCTGGAAGGAATTCAGCGCACCCGCTCGGCCATGGCCTCCGCCGATCTGGTTCTGGCCCTCATTGATCGATCCCAAAAAGTGGATCCCTGCGCTTCCGAATGGGCCCCGTTCGAAAACAAAGTCCTCCGTGTTTTGACCAAATCGGATCTACCCGCCGCCTATCCGGGGGATGGATGGGCCGTCTCCTCCAAAAGTGGGGATGGCCTGGAAAAGCTCCAGCAGCTCATTGCCAAGCGTCTCGCGGGAGATTTCTCCGCTCCGGGATCCGACGAGATCGCCATCAACACGCGCCATGAGGATGCCCTCCGCAAAGCCTCCGAGGCGCTGGCCTGCGCCTCGGCCTCCCTCATCTCCCGCTCGGCACCTGAACTCGTTGCCTCCGACCTCCGCCTAGCCCTGCAATGCCTGGAGTCGGTTCTCGGCGTGGGCACTTCGGAAGATGTGCTCGACCGGCTTTTCGCCCAGTTTTGCATCGGCAAATGAGCCTCTATTCCCATCTGGCCCGACCCCTGCTGTTCCGGCTTCCACCCGAGATCGCCCATCGTCTGACGCTGGCCTCGCTCCGCATTCCCGGACTGCCCCGACTCCTGACCGGCGGCCGGCCG
>RGGS01000258.1 GCA_010024525.1 Verrucomicrobiota bacterium
TCGCGCAGCCTCGCCCAGGAGGTGCCGGCAGGCCCCTCAGGGTCGTTGTTAAAATCAGCCAACTGCACCATGAGGAAGGGGAACTCCCCCAGATTCCATGCCTTTCTCCATGCCGTGATCATCGAAGAGAGAAGAAGTTCGTACTTTTCCGCTCGTTTGGCATTGGCCTCGCCCTGGTACCAAATCACTCCGCGAATCGGGAAGGGCAACAGGGGAGAGATCATGGAATTCCACAAAACCGAGGCGAGATAAGGGTTGTTGCCGACCGGTTGGGGCGGGTTGAGTTTGGCCGGTGGCTTGGTTCCCGCCGCCTTGGCTGCGGCCACCGCGGCCTCATATGCCGGCTTTCTCTGCTCATATTCCGCCAGGAGTTTAGGGTATTCCGCCGGATAACTTTTTCTTTTCTCGATGGCAGGGGAAAGAAGGGGGTTGGCCGCGAGAGTTTCCTCCGGGGTCCAGGATTCCGCCGGCGTTCCGCCGTAAGCGCTGGAAATGATTCCGACCGGGACTTTCAGTTCCCTGCGTAAATCCCGGGCAAAAAAGTAGGCCACAGCGGATAACTTGAGGACGTTCTCGGGAGTGGCGGATTGCCAGGCTACCGGAACATTCTCCACAGGTTGATCGGCGATGGCCCGTGGAATGGTGGTAAAGCGAAGTTGGGGATCCTCGGCCCCCGCGGCCTCGGCGGATCGGACGGCGCAGTTTTTTAGGATCCACTCCATGTTTGACTGACCGCCGGCCAGCCAGACCTCTCCCACCAAAAGATTGGTGACCACGAGGGAGTCGGCGCCGGAAAGTACTCGCAGGGTCTGGCCCTGCTCTTTTGCCGGCCCGGCGGGGAGCAGGACGGACCACTGCCCGGAGGTGTCCGCCTTTGCCTTGAGCATCTCGCCCTGCCATTCGACCGACACATCCGCTCCCGGTTTCGCCTTGCCTGGCAAGGGAATGGGAATCTCCCGCTGAAGGACGGCACCTTGTTTGAACAACGGGTGGAGCGAGAGTTCCTGGGTCCACCCAAGGGAAGGGGAGATGGCGTAAAGGAGCAGGAAAAAACGAAAAAGGGCTTTCACAGGAAAGCACTCTGGGGGAGGTGCCTTTCCGCACGCAAGCGGGCGTTGCGGGAAGTTTCATTTTCCTTGGAAAGCCGCATCATAGGCACTGGATGAAAAAACTTGGTCTGCTTTTTTGGATGGTTTCATGGATGGCCTGGTCGCAGACGGCCCCGGAAAATCTGCCTGGCTTGACCGTCCGCTGGGAGGATCCTGAACAAAGGGACATTTTTGTGGTGGAGGGGGAAAAGTACGAGTGCCGGGTTGGAACGATTCCGGCAAGGATTGTCAGCCTGCGTTGGGAGGGGCGGGATGTGCTTGGTCCAGGCGGAATGGTGCCTGCGTATGTCGATGAAAAGGGAAAGGTGCAGGTGCCTCCGCCTGAGGATGAAATTCCCAACTTTCAACAATTCTGTGTCCAAAAACCGGGGCCCCATCCGAAGTGGCACCCCTCCCTGACCTCCCGTGCCCGATTCAATGTTTGGCGGGCGGGGCCGGATTACTGGCAGTCCTGGGCGAATGAGATCCCCTTTGTTTCCAGGCAGTCGGCTCCGCTCCCGGCGGGGGAGGTTCGCTGGGATTTTCGCAAAGATGCCGGCTCTTGGAAGGTGGGATCAGGGGTGATCGTTGAAGGGACGGATTCTGCCAAGGGATGGCATTTGCGGACCGAGAAAGGCCCCATCGTCCTGGAGGCAGACGGACTTGAACTCAAACTTCCTGGACGGCTTGAACTGTTGCTACGCGGCGAGCCTACCGACCAGCCCTTGGAGGCCGCTTGGCAGTATCGGGGGGAGAAAAATCCGCCAACCGACCGCTCTATGAAAATCGATTCCTGGCGCGCCGCTCCGGGGGATCTGCGAAGGGTGGCCTGGAACTTCTCCGGGGGCGGCGTTTTGGAAAAACTACGTTTGAAGATGGGTACGGAAGGCATGGGATGGCAGCTGGTCTCGTTGCGCTGGCGACCTGGGCAAAAAGAGGACCCCGTTGTGCCCACGGGACGAATCGCCCTGCACGCCCACCCGGACCACCTCCGGATCCAGCTCTTGCCCGGAACAGAGGCGGGCAGCCTGGCTCCTGCCGAATGGCGCTGGAAGGTGGATGCTCCCGGGGGGCTCATGTCCACTCTCAGGGATCATCCGGTTGCCCGGCTTGGCCCCGTGGATGTGCTGGGCCCTTCCGGAGCCAAGATGGAGCCGGAAAGCTGGACAGTTTCGGGCGGGAATCGGGAGCCTTGGGTGTTTCGGGCCGCTGGAAAAAGTTTGGTAGAAACGTTTCAGGCCGACCTTAAACCTCTGAATTCGAAAGACGTGCAGGTGACCGGAGCATCTTGGAAGGGGTGGGACCCGTCCAGCGGCCTTTACGTGGTGGAGCCGATTTACCTTCCCAAGGATTTTTCTTTTCAGGAGAATTACGATCATCCCGACCGGATAATTTCCACGGAATTGGAAATTCGGAATCCCGGTCCCGATGCCGTGACCTTGCCCATCCATAGTCGAACCGGCATTGGCTCCACGGAGGCCGGTCTCTGGACGGATGCGGCCGGTTTTCCGCTGCCGAATCCGGTGTTTGTCTCCAAAAATTTCGGCGGCGA
>RGGS01000259.1 GCA_010024525.1 Verrucomicrobiota bacterium
GCCGGTTTGACCTCTAAAATTAAATACCGCCATTGACCCGTCGGGCTTTTGTCAGCCCGCAAGGCCACCTTGGCCAATCTTTTGCTGCCGAGCACACTGAAATCCAGACGTGCGGTGCCCCGGTCCGGCAAATCCTCAATCTCCCCGGTCACCGACCAACCCACCCGGATAGGTTCCCCAAGCATCTCCACCACTCTTCGGTCCGCACTGACTTTGCGAACTGCCTCTTGCATCACCTCGGTCTTTTTTAGCATCGCATAACTCATATGGAGCGTGAGCAAGCCGATACCGAACACCCCGCTCACCACCCCCACTAACCCCAAAACCACCCACCGGCGGGCCTTTCTCTCCCAAGCCATCAACTCAGCCTGACTCATCAGACGGGAAGCCATCGGATCACTCTGGTCGCCTCGCCTGTTTTCGTCCATCCGACTCTCGCCCCCCGCCGGCTTTCGGCCTACGATATCCCCCTCATGCTCACCCTCGAAACGCTGGCCACCCTTTGCCAAAAGCACGCCGCCGACCTGACCGCCCGGGTGGCTGATTGCCAGTTCCGCGGACGAACGTTTCGACATCAGGATTCCCCTTATCTCATGGGAGTCATCAACCTCAGCCCCGATTCATGGTACCGCGAGAGCGTCGTTCTCTCGACCGGGGCCGCCCTGGAAAAAGCCCGCCGGCTGCAGGCAGAGGGCGCTCACTTGATCGACCTCGGGACCGAATCCACCTTGGCTCACGCCGCCCGCATTGATCCCCAGACCCAATCCCAAAAACTTCTGCCCATCATCAAAACCCTCTCTCAGGAAGGCCTCCTGTTGTCCATCGAGACATATCATCCGTCCACGGCGCGGGACTGCCTGAAAGCGGGAGCCGCGGTGCTTAACCTCACCGGCACACACCCTTCCGACGAGGTGTACCGCATGGTGGCGGACCATCAGGCCGGCATCATTCTTTGTTACGTTCAAGGAACCCATGTCCGGGAAGTCGGCGACTTTGTCCACTCCCCGGACCACGCCCAAAGCCTGAAAGACTATTTTCAACGGGAGATTGACCGCGCCACGGCTGCCGGCGTTCGTGCCATCTGGATTGATCCAGGCCTCGGATTTTATTATCGCAACCTGCAGGACAGCGCCGCCCGTATCCGCTATCAGGCGGAAACTTTTCTCCACTCCTTCCGTCTTCGCACCCTGGGTTGGCCGGTGTGCCATGCCCTGCCTCACGCCTTTGAATTTTTTCAGGAGGAAGTTCGTTCGGCCGAAGCCCTTTTTGCCGTGCTCGCGATACTCGGAAAAACCGACCTCCTCCGTACCCATGAAATTCCCAAAGTCCGGGCCTTCGTTCGCACGCTGGGAGTGCTTTCATGACCTCCAGCCCCTCCCTCCCCCCGGTTGCCCTGATCACCGGTGCCTCGCAAGGGTTGGGCGCGTTTTTGGCCAGCGAACTTGCCCAGGATGGCTACCAGGTCCTGATTCATTACCGCAGACATCGGAACCGAGCCCTGCACCTCGTCACCAGAATACGGGGCACGGGGGCACGCGCCGCTGCCTTGCGGGCTGATTTGGCGAAACCGGCAGAGGTTGAGCGGATGATGGCGAAAATCAAGAAACAGTACGGCCGGCTCAATTTGCTGATCAACAATGCCGGCACCTACCGACCTACGCCACTCCTCCGAACGTCTTCCGCAGATTGGCAATCCGGCCTGGATGGAACCGCCACCGCCACCTTCCACATGATTCAATCATCCCTACGTCTTTTCCCCAGGACCGGGGGCAGGATAATCAACCTGGGAGACTCCGCCTGCGAGCGTCTTTCCGCCCGCCAGATGGCCCCAGGCTACCATTTGGGAAAAATCGGTGTTTTGCTGCTCACCCGTTCCTTTGCACCCCACCTCATCCGCAAAAAGATCACGGTGAACTGCATCTCTCCGGGATATCTGGAAAATAGCATTCAACTACCCAAGCCCTCCAGACTTCCCGGAGGCCGGCCCGTCTCTTTTTTGGAAGTTCTCGCTGCCATCCGGTATCTGATTTCAGCCGAAGCTTCCCAGATCACCGGAACCAATTTGATCCTTTCCGGCGGATGGAATCTCTGACCCTTTTGTTCCAGAAATCCTCTGAATCGATTCCTGACAGCCTGCTTTCCAATACGGTCTCCAGCCCAAACCTTTCAATTTTGCGTTGAGGACTCTTTTGTTTCTCCTCTCTCTCCTGCCCTCGGGCCATCGACCCCCGGGAATCCCTCTCTTCAGCGGTTCGTCTTCACAGGCGTTGTAAATTCCTCGGGGGGCTCCCAAAACAACCCCTGTCGCACGTGCCGCATCCGACACCTGCACCACGTTCAACCAGCGTTCCGGCCCCTCCAAACCCGGTCGCAAATCCCTCCCGGGCCCGTAAATTCCCGCACAACGCAGGACCGAACCACCGGCCCTAAGAACAAACTTTTCCGCCTCCACCATCGCCATGGCGCGCTGATCCCCCAGAGCGATGGCTGACGTTTCATCCACCCAACCCCCGGCTGTCTCCGCATAGACCGAAGTGGAGGAAATATAGACCATCGGCACGTGATGCTGCCTGGACCAGGAGGCGGCGAGTATCGCCCCCTGGCGATGCAAAACATCGAAGGATGCTTCATCGCCACGGG
>RGGS01000260.1 GCA_010024525.1 Verrucomicrobiota bacterium
GCGTCCAGCGAGGTCAGGTAAAGGGTGGGTTCGGTGTAGCGGCCCTTGGCTGTATCCAACTGGAGATTCCCCAGCCAGGAAAAAGGGGTCTGAATCTCCCCTCCACGGAGAAGGAAACCCGTCTGCTGCCGGGAAGGTTGGGCGGAGACCTGCAAATCCCGCACCCCCCAACCGGCACTAGCAGCAGATGGAACCAGCTGGATGGAGCGGATCTCCACCGTACCAATCTGGACATCGCGGAAAAGGTCCGGGGAACTTTTGTCCGAGGGAGAGGAAGGCGTCGCTTCTGGCAGCGCCAAACCGGGCGGGGCGCCGGGCTTCAACAAAAGTTGACCGACGGAAATTTCCTGGAAGCGGAGAATTCGATCGAGCAAGAGCCGGGGGGAGATCTCCGTGCGGAGCTCCCGCAATTCCCAGATCCAGGGTCCAGGCGCCCCGGCCCGACTGGCGAATCCACCGGAATAGACGGAGCTCTTGGGTTGTGCTTTCGCTCGAAAACGTGGAATTGATGGTGCCCTCGAGCGAGGTCCCCCTGCTTTCCGCGGTCACCCTTCATCTTCCCGGCAGTCACTTTGGCGCGGTCGTCGGTCCTTCCGGGTGCGGAAAAAGCACCCTGCTGAAAACCATCGCCGGGATTCTTCCCCACACAGGAGGAACGATTCGCTGGCGCGGGCGAAATCTGGATGAGCGGGACCTCGACCCCCATGAGCTCGGTTACGTGCCCCAATTCACCTGTGCCCAACCACTTTTGACGGTGGGTGAAAACCTCCGGTACGCGACGCGCCTTCGGCGGGCCGGCAGCGCCAAGGAAATTGAGGCGGTGGTCCAGGGCGTGGAGGAGGAGACGGGCCTGTCCGGCCTCCACGACCGGCGGGCCGGTGTCCTATCGGGAGGACAACTCCGGCGCCTGGGTTTGGCGATGGAACTAACCACCAATCCAAGCCTTTTGCTGGCCGATGAGGTCACCAGTGGATTGGACCCTAAATCGGAGGAGGAAATCACCGCCCTGTTGGCCAATCTGGCCCGCCAGCCTGGACGGCTGGTTCTTCTCGTGACCCATAGCCTCCGTTTTCTTGATCAATACGACTCCGTGACGGTGCTGACGGAGGGTAGGTTGGCCTACGGGGCACATCCCCGCGGTTTGGTGTCTTACTTTAATGTCCCTTCCCCCGAGGAGATTTATCCGGCCCTGGCGGAAAGAGACCCTTCGGAGTGGGCGGACGAGTGGGTTTCCTCCCCAGCCGAACTGGGGTTTGGAATCGAGGCGGTCCTCGGGGATCTGGCGAGCGAGATCCAAACAGAAAAAGAGGAAAAGGCACCGGTTCCAGGGTTTTGGGCGCAAGCCGCCACTTGGTTTTTCCGGCGTTGGAAACTTTTTTTGCGGGACCGCACCCAAGTGAGCCTCCAGCTTGCCCTACTCCTAGTTTTCCCGGCGGTGGTCACGCTGTTCGCCTACCAGGGCCTCCCCGCAGTGCGGAACATGACGATGAATCCGGACACGGACGTCGTTCAACAACTCCGGGAAACTCTCGACTTCACCGTGCAGTCAAGCCGGGTTGGAACCCTGGTCAGCGGGCTGGCCATGTTCCAGGTGATCCTGCTTGCGCTCATGGGCTCCAACAACTCCGCACGGGAGGTGGTCGGGGAACGGGGTATCCTCGAGAAGGAAAAGTTGGCCGGGTTGCGTCCGGGAGCCGCCTTGGCGGGGATGACGGCTTTCCTATCCCTGCTTGTGCTCGTGCAGTCGGCGTGGATGACGTTGTTTGTGCGGGCTGTCTGCCAATTTCCGGGCGACCTATTCGCGCAATTTTTTCCCTTAGCACTATTGACGGCGGCCATAACTTTACTGTGCCTGGCCATCTCCAGCTGGTCCTCAACCAGCGAACAGGCGTCTCTGGGAAGTCTCTATCTGGTCGGATTTCAGTTGCCACTTTCCGGCGCTATCCTGGCGTTGCCGGAGTTTTTGGGCGGAATTGTTCGGCCTGGAATCAGCGCCTACTGGGCGTGGTCTGGATATCTGCAGACCCTGAAGGACACTCGCTTTTATGACCTGGTCCGAGCGATCACCGAAACCCCGGTGGCGGGCAGTCAAATTTCTGCATGGGTTTTAACGCTCCACCTTGGGTTTGGTCTTTTCCTGGCGCACCAGGGCATCCGCCGCAGCGACTGGCGATAATTTTTGCCCCGGCAAGGGGGATGCGGTTATCGTGGGGAATGGTTCGCCGGGCCCATCGCCAAGCCTCTCCCTCCCTATGGCTCATTTTGGCCGCCGTTTTTGTGGCACTGGGCGCGCTAGGCGCCTTTCTTTTCCAAAAGGACGGAAATCCCTATCGGACGGTGGAACCGCTGAAGCCAGCGGATTACCTGGAAAACGCCAATAGCCTCAAAGGCAACACCTATCAGCTGGAGGGAGTCATTGCCAGTTCCCTGGGATCCAGCCCGGAAAAGGGACGGCTTTTCAGTTTTCGTGCCAGTTATGGCGACAAGGAGTGGCCGCTTCCCGTTTTGGTCCCTCCGGGGTATCGCGATCTTAACCTGCAGAAAGGGCAACGCTACCGCCTGAAGGTCAGGGTAAACGGTGCGGGCTTGATCGAGATTGAGGAAATGACCAAATCATGAAGCTGGTTTTGCTTTTTGTTG
>RGGS01000027.1 GCA_010024525.1 Verrucomicrobiota bacterium
CTCCAATCTTTTCGGCATCACCTGCGTCGCGTTGGTGAAGATATTCCACGTCCGTGCCTTGAAACAACGCCTGCTTCTTCCTCCCACCAAGTCCTGACTCCTGCCTTGCGGACTTATGTCATCCGCCTCCCTCCGTGAATAAAACCCTTCTCCTGATTCTCTGCGACTTTTTGTTGCTGAATCTTTTGGCCCTGACCCGCTGGGACAAAAATGAATTACCCGCCTCACCCGCACCGCTTGCCAGCCAGTCGGTCACTGCCAAGGACGATGTCGTCTCGGCCCTGCGACTCAGCCTGGAGGAAGAACGCGCCAACCGGGAAAAGTTGGCCCGGGATTTGGCCACCACCCGGGATGAGTCCAAAACCCGCGCCACGATCCTGGATCAAGCCCGTGCCCGCACGGTTGAACTTTCCGAACGCCTACAAAAGACCGAACAGGAGTCACTTCGATTAGCCCAGCAGGCGGGCATCGATTCCGAGCGATCCCGCGCCAGCCTGGAATCCGCCCAAGCCGAAGCCGCCGCCCTGCGCCAAGCCCAAGAAAAGCTTCGGGCAGAATCGGAATCCCTGCGTTCCCAGCTGGCCTCGGCCACCCTGACCGCTCGCACAGCCGAGGAACGGGCCCGGGTGACAGAGACCTCCCTACGCACGGCTGAGGAGGAGAAGAAAAAGCTGCTGGAACAAAACCAGTCCTTGTCCAAAGGGGTCACTCAGCTTGCTGAAAAATCGGGGGAAATGACCAAGGAAATACGCGATTTCCGTCCTGTGGCTCCCAACTCCCTTTATGCCGATTATCTAACCCGAAGAGCGACCGTCCTTCTTTACACCGAGCGCACCTCGGCCCAAGGCTCCGGAACCAAACAGAGAGAGTCCAAATCCATCCTCTTAACCGATGGAAGTCGCACCGCCGCCCTTCTGCTTCTCGACCAGACCCCGCTGGGCTTGGGAGATGCCGGCGGAAGCTGGAACTCCCTCAGCGGATCCCTGACTCTTCCCCCTCCTGTGAACTTTCCTAAACCGATTGATGTGTTGCAGACCCTGAAACAGGGGGATCCCAGATTTCTGTTGATTCCTGTGGGGGCAGTCGAGGGGGAACGGATCGCCTCGTCCACGTATCGGATCGCCACAGACCCCTTCCGCTTTTCCCGGGCTCTTCTCATTTCGCCCCAGGGATCCGGATACGGGGAGTGCACCTTTCGGCTCGAACCCGGCCTTCGCGGATATTTGGAGATGGATTCACGCTTCCTCAACCGCTTGCAAGGCGAATACGCCCCTTCGGCGGGAGACCTGGTTTTGACCCTAACCGGTGAATTCCTTGGTATCATGGTCAACGACCAATACTGCGCCCAGATCACCTCTCTGGAGACCTCCAACTCCATTCCTTGGGACGCCAAAGGAGCCTCCAAAGGGGTTGGTGAAATTTTGAGCTCGATAAAACGTGGTGTGGGAAATCTGGATTCCAGACTTCGTTGAACGCGTTAAATCTTGCTTCCCCCTGCCGCCTGAACCTCTACAAACAGGGAGCCCCTTGAGCGCCGAAACCCTCACCTTCGAAAACGCCCACGCCCTTTCCGAGCTTTACAACGCCGACGAGTCCCTCCTGCGGGAAACCGAAAAGTGCTTGGGAGTCAAAATCACGGCCCGGGATGCCATCCTTAAGATTGACGGCCCCGCACAAGGAGTAGCCTCGACCCAGGAACTCTTCCGACAACTCCACTTGGCCCACCAGCACGGAATGCGGGTCCGCCGTCACGAATTCCTCTACGCCTTGCGGGCGGTCCAGCGGGGGGAGGGCAAGGACCTTGAGAGTATCTGGTCCTGCCGCATTCAGGTTTCCCCCAAAAAACCGGTCATTCTTCCCAAAACCTTCATGCAAAAAGCTTACGTCGATTCGATTCGAAAAAACGACCTGGTCTTTGGCTTGGGCTCCGCCGGCACCGGGAAAACCTACCTCGCCATGGCCATGGCCATCTCCTACCTCAAATCCGACAAGATCAGCCGCATTATTCTCACCCGGCCCGCGGTCGAGGCCGGCGAAGCGCTTGGTTTTCTTCCCGGGGACCTGCAGGAAAAAATCTTCCCCTACCTACGCCCCCTTTATGACGCCTTGTACGACATGCTGGACGTGGAAGAGATTCAAAAGATGATGGACAAGGGAATTTTGGAAATTGCTCCCTTAGCCTACATGCGGGGCCGCACTCTCACCGGAGCCTTTGTCATTCTCGATGAGGGGCAAAACGCCACCACCGAACAGATGTTCATGTTCCTGACCCGATTGGGTCCGGAATCCAAATGCATCGTGACGGGGGATCCGACGCAAATCGATCTCCCACATACCCGCAAATCGGGCTTGGTTGAAGCCGTCCAGGCTTTGGCGCCAGTCGAAGGAGTCAGCTTCATCCGGTTTGAGGACACGGATGTGATCCGGCACGAACTCGTCGGAAAGATTGTCCGCGCTTACAAGGATCACCGCGGGGTTCGTCAGACCAGCCTCACCTTGTGAGCTCCCCAGCGTCTTCCTGCGCGGGGCGCGCCGCCACGGAAAATCGCCTCGAATCCGACCGTCGGATCCGGCTCCTCCTTCTGGCTGTTTCCGGTGCCTGTGCCTACGGGCTTTCCCTGCTGACCCCGGCTGCTTCCGGTCCTGCCCTTTGGATTGCCCCCGCTTTCTCCACCGTGGTTCTTCCCTTGATCCTCTCGGTCATTCTTCCCGAGGCCATGCGAAGAAACCGTCTTTTGGCCCTTTTTTATCTCACCTGGATGGGGAATTTTGCTTTCACCCTTCTTTTGTTGGAGATCGCTCCCCGCTTTTCATTCGGAGCTGGTTCCTATCTGATCCCGCCCGCCATGGCCGCACTTGTGCTCACGACGTTGGTCGGTGCCCGTGCCGGAATCCTGTTGGTGGTTCTTTTGGGCATGTCGGAGCTTTTCCTTCTCCGGCCGGATGACCGGTATTTGATCGCCACTTTGACCACGGGCCTTTTCGCGGTTCTTTTTTCCCGTCATATCCATCGTCGCTCGGACCTGCTGCGTGCCGGAGCAGGGATCGGGGTCGTTGCCCTGCTCGCCACCGTCCTCCCTGCCGGATTGAACTTTACCCTGACCCGGGAGCTGATTGTTGCTGAGGCCATTTCCGCCGCCGCGGTTGGTCTTCTGGGAGCCATCGTGGTGGGGGCTCTGCTCCCGTTGCTGGAGTCGGCCTTTGACCGAACCACCGATCTTTCCTGGCTTGAATTATCCAGCCAGGACCACCCCATTCTTCGTCGTCTGGCGGTGGAGGCTCCCGGCACCTATCTCCACAGCGTTCTGGTCGGCCACCTCGCCGAGGCCGCTGCCAGTGCCACCCAACGGGCCAACCCTCGTGCCTGCCGGGCCATGGCGCTTTACCATGATATCGGAAAACTGGAAAAGCCGGAGTATTTCACCGAAAACTTCAACCCCTCGGATCCCGATCCCCATGCCAGCCTGGCGCCCACCATGAGTGCCTTGATCATTCTTGCCCATGTCAAAGATGGGGTGGCCTTGGCCCGGGGACACCGCCTTCCCCGAAGGGTTCGGGAAGCCATCCGGGAACATCACGGGACCGGACTCGTTTGGTTTTTTTACCAAAGGGCTCTGCAGCAGGAAAAAGATGCAAGGACGGGCGGAAAAATCCTGCGTTTGCGCGATGAGGACATTCCCGGAGTGGATGAGTCCTCATTCCGCTATTCCGGCCCGATCCCCCAATCCCCTGAAACTGCCCTGCTTTCCTTGGCCGATGCCGTCGAGTCAGCCTCCCGAGCGCTGGAAAAACCACATCCTGGTGACGCCCACCGGCTCGTGGACAAGATTTTCCAGGACCGCGAAAGAGAAGGACATTGGGCTGGTTGCGGACTGAATCCGACCGAATGGGCCAAAGCCCGCCATGCCCTGACCCAAGCCTTGGAAAACATCCTCCGACCAAGAATCCGCTACCCTCAGGACCGACGTGCCAAAAACAAAACCCACCCTCCAATGGAGCAATCGGCAACGCCGCCACCGGCTGAACCTCGCATTCTTCCGTCAAAAGGTTGAGCGCGCATTGCAGCGCCTGCCCTCGGAACGAATCGACCGACTCCCTCCCGCACTGCTGTTAGTCTTTGTCGGGGCCTCCGAAAGCTCCCGGCTCCATCTTCGTTTTTTGGGCGATCCAACCCCCGCCGATGTGCTTGCATTCCCTCACGGCGAGATTGTTGTCTGCCCCGCCGTGGCCGCCGCGCTTTGTAAGGGACATCAACTCAGCTTTCAGGACGAGCTCCTCACGTATCTTCTGCATGGGATTCTCCACCTTGCCGGCTACCGCGATTCCCACCGCTCTGGCGCGCTCTCCATGCGAAGGATACAATGCCGGTTGAGAAAGCTTCCGAAGAAAATTGGGTGTTAGCGTTCCGTGTCGCCAAAAAGAACGCGTCGACATGCCAGCGAGGCACATTCCCCGCCCCTCGGCACCTCGGCTTGAGGTTAATGGTCCTGAAGCTGGGAAATCTGCCGGAACGGATCAGCAGAGAGCCGGGTGCTTCCACAGAAAGGTCGCTCGAAAATCAGAATCAACCCCACAATCATGCCGAGTGAACCATAGTAGCCGCCCAACGTAATCTTGCGGCGACGATTCATCTTGGATTCGGTCGTCATCAAACACTCCAGAAACATCATCAGAACAATCACAATCCAGAAGAGCGGTGCCGTGGAACTCTGCGCTTTCAGCAGCCTCCCTTGGCGCAAATCCTCTAACTGGTTTAACCCGGCCCAAATATCGATCCCTTCAACCTCCCTGCCACTCATGGCTCGCGACTTCACCATCTGACGCAATTCCAACAAAACCTTGTCCGCCCGTGAGGAGAGTTTTGGAGGCTCGGCACCAAGGGTTTCCCACTCATCTTCCGCAATCAACCGGGAATACTCCCGCAACAATACGCGTTCCTGCGCTGCCAGCGGAGAGGGGTCGATTTCCAGAATCCGGTGTAATTGCTTGATTTCACCTGCCTCACGTGCCGCCTCGGCATCCATGCGGACAAACTTCTCCCGCACGTCGTTCAGGGTGAGTGCGAGCAGGAAAACCAGAAAGGCCCGTAGGCCACGCTGGGTGCGATCCACCAGTCGGGTCTCCGGTTCAGCAACTACCCGACCGAGGATTTTTTGCCCCAGGCCAGACACCACCAATCCCAAAAGCGCAAAAAAGAGGAAAAAGGCCGCCACAATCAAGAGATCGGGCAAAGTCCAAAGAAAACCCTGAATCATCGAAGAAACACTATGCGATAGTTGACGTCCTTATGGCAAACTGTCCGGTGAGATAGGCCTTGATGATCCTTGGCGATTCCCACTCCTCCCCAGACCAAACGCGAATCTTGCATGACTAGCGACCCCGACGGAGCCAGAGATTGGCCGAATCGGCTTCGGTTGGGTTGACTGCCTTGACGATTCTGGGAATTTCAAAGGTGCGTTCCACCCGGGCATAGATTTCCGAGACGGGATCTCCCTCCTCATCCACCAATTCCACCACCATCCTATGCCGACCTTCGGCCAAGCCAGCCAAAGGATAGGGATCCTCCTTCTCCAGAAAGGTCTCCACCCCGTCCATAGTCACCTTGACTCTGAAATTCTCTTTTCCCAGCAAGGCGTTGTGGGTGCGGAAATCGAGCCATAACTTTCCTTCGACGTCTGGGTAGGCATGGCCATCCAGCGGGAGATTGACGGTCAGATAAGGACGTTCCCGCGGTTGGAAGTTGGAAAAATCGCGCCGACGGATAAAGAAGTTCACCCGATCCCAAGCCTCTGGATCCCTGATCATTTTACCATTGGGTCGAATGGCATAGGCTCGGAGGGTATGGGCTCCAGGATTCAGCCCCCGCAAAATCACCGGCTTAAGATCATGACCATGCTCTATGGGGGATCCATTGTCCAAAATCAGGCACACCCGGTTTCCACCCTCCCCGATGGCATAGTTCTGCAAACGTAGGAACACATCCACCGTCTCCCATGACATGGTCTGCTCCTCCTGCGGAGTCTCAATCTTTACCATCACCGGATGCCCCGGGAGGATCGCCGTCCCGGTGTCCGTCTTGGGTTTCTCATGCTTTTCAGCTTTTCGCACCGGTTCCACATGGGGGTCGGTGGCCGGGACAGAGTCGTCGGATAATTCCGCTTTACGAATAGGCTCTTCCTCGGTTTGGGCCACTGCCAAAGCGGCACATAGAAACAAACAGCCCAGGGCTTGTCGTTGCACCATCCCCCAATTAACACCCTTTTTACCGGGTCATAAACCCCTAAACTAAATTTCCCGATGCCTTCCCTTTTCCTGTCTCAACCCCTGGATCTACGCGCCACCCTGTTAGGGGGACAAACGTTTTGCTGGAACGAAAAGGTCGACGGATCGTTTGCAGGATGGATCGAAGGCAAGCGGGTCCAGTTGCAAGTAAGGGAGCAATCTCTCCATTGGAATGAGCCGACGGTGTCTCCTGCATCCATTCAAAGCTTCTTTTGCCTCGATTTGGATCTTCCGCGGACTTTGGGAGAAGGCGGGCAAGACAGATGGATTCAAATAGCCACCCATACTCATCCGGGACTCCGACCGGTTCGGGATGATTCCTGGGAGTGTTTGGTCAACTTTCTTTGTTCATCCCTCAAGCAGATTGTGCAGATCCAGCAGATCAATGCCCGACTGCGCTCGGTTTTTGGCGGAGACCAAGGCGAATTCCCCTCCGCCGAGGTTTTGGCCCAAGCTGGGGAACAAGCACTCCGACAATGTGCCCTCGGCTATCGGGCAAGACATGTGGCCGAAACGGCCCGGATCGTGGCCCAAGCCCGCAACTTTCTTACCATCCCCACCTCCCTTCCCACTTCCTCGGCGGCCCAGTATCTCGAGCAACTTCCGGGAGTGGGCCCCAAGATTTCCCGCTGCGTGCTTCTCTACGGTTATAGCCGTTGGGATGCCTTTCCCGTGGATGTCTGGGTCGACCGCCTGATTCGTGAACTCTATTTTCCCCGACGTCGAAAACCCTTTCGTTTCGAGGAATTGGAACAATGGTCCCATGAAAAGTTTGGTTCGGGCCGTGGCTTGGCGCAACTATGGCTTTTCCACTGGTATCGCACCCGCCCGCGCTCCCCCGGCGCAAAGATCAGAGGGAAGTGATTCCAGAGTCCCCCAAGAGCTGGTTAGCCGACACCATTTTTGCGCCCTCTCCAAAGACAAACAGACGATCCCCGGCTCGAATGACCTCGGTAGGTCCGGGCGAAATCAGGCTTTGGCCTGCTCTCTCTATCGCCACGATCACCGCCCCGGTGCGAGCGCGTAATCCGGTCTCCTGAAGAGTTTTTCCAATCCAAGGCGATTCTCCCTGAACCTGGTACGACCGAACCTCCGCATCCCCGGGAAGTTGGATGGAATCCTGCAGGGGTGCGGTTTCCCAGGTTTCCCGAATCGCCGCCTGCCCTGAGGCATAAAGACGAACCAAGCGTCGCCTCATCACCAAAGCAGCTATCGCGGTCAAGATCACGGCAACGAAAAAGATTCTGGCCGAGGGAAGAAGGGGCGAGCTGATGAGTAGAAGATAAAACCCCAACAGTAGATAACCCGCCCCGGAAAGAGCCACCCAGGTCAGCCGCCGAGCCGATTCCACGTTCCGCTCGGCTCCAGACCTTGGAAAGGCCAACTCGGACAACAAGATCACCAAAGCGTGGTACTTTCGGATCCAAGCCACCAAGATCGGCAAGGCCAGCAACATGGCTCCCGCCCAATAGATCAGCTCCATCCAGCCAGAGGCCTCCGCCTGAGCAGGCATACGCCCGTGATAGGTGCGCCATAAACCGGCGGCCCCAAGAAAAGGAGCGGTGACCAAGGCGAGTTGAATCGCCAGTTGCCCGACCAGCTTGCGGACAAAAAGATGGGCCGCGTGGTGCCTCCCCCTTTGAGCCCCCCGCAAACTGCAAAACCAGGCATGATAGGTCCTCCAGAATTGGATCAGGGACCGGGGACCCCTCTGTTCGATTTGGTCGGCGAGAGGGCTGGAAACCTGCACCAGATACGGAGTGGTCAGGGTCGTGAGAGCCGCGACCATCACGGTCAGGGAATAAATCCGCGAAGAGGTGGCCCCCAAGGTGACCCCCAGAGTGGAAATGATAAAAGAAAACTCGCCATTGTTTCCCAAACTCATTCCGGTACGCAGGGCGACACGAAAATCACAACCACCCAACAGGGCCCCGGCCGTTGTGAAGATGGTTTTTCCCAGAATCACCGCCAAGGTAATGGCAGTCACCTGGCCCACTTCGTGCGGCGAAAGGTCAAACTTCATCAGCATGCCGGAGGAAATGAAAAAGATCGCACTAAACAGATCCCGGACAGGAGCCGCCAATCTTTCAATTCGGCGCACTTCCCTCACCTCTGCCAACACCGCCCCCATCAGAAACGCCCCCAAAGCCACGCTAAAGCCGATCTTCTCGGCAAAAAGTGCCAGCCCAAATACTAACCCAAGGACAGTGACCAAAAGAACCTCGTCCATGCGGGTTTGACCGGCTGTTCGGATCAGGCGTGGCACCAACAGAAAACCACCAACAGCCACGCTGGCAAAGAACGCGGTCAACTTGACCAAGGTCCCCATCGTTACATACCAACCCGCCTCCCCGGTCGTGCCCAAGCTGGTCAGGATTCCCATAATGGCAATGGCCAGTACGTCCTCGACGATGAGAATGCCAAAAACAACCCTTGCGAAGTCCTGGCGGATAAGTCCCAGCCCCTCCAGCGTTTTGGCGATAATGGTCGTGGAGGAAATGGCAATAATGGCGCCCAAAAAAACACTCTCCATCCTTCCCCAACCAAAACAGTGGCCCAAATACTGCCCCAAGAGAAACATGCCACTGATTTCCACCACCGCAGCCACGAGGGCCACCAGCCCAACCTCCTTCAGTTTGCGCAGGCTGAAATGCAGGCCCACAGAAAACATCAGCAGCACCACCCCCAAATCCGCCAGGGTTTTGATCTCCTGTTCGTTGGAAACAAAACTAAAGGGAGGTGTATTGGGACCGATCAGGATTCCCGCCAGAATGTAACCCAAAACCACGGGTTGCCTGAGCTTTTGGCAGATGACCGTGGCCACGGCGGCCGCCGCCATGACCAGCGCCAAATCCTGAACTAACTCGATTCCGTGCACGTGAGCACTTTGACAGATTCATGCCACCTTCCCAACTGCAAAGGGCAATCGAATCCTTGGTGTGGTCTCGTGGGTCGATTCTGTTGGTGGGCCGTATGTTTGAATCCACTTCCTGCATGTGGTCCGGGAATACCCGATTCCGTTTTTTGACACCCTTCCCAGAGACCTTTAAGGTATGCGCATGATTCAGATCACCGAGCGGGCAGCCCAACACATCCGTCAACTTACCTGCGAACGGGATTCCTCCTACGGGTTAAGGCTGGCCATCGAGAAAGGCGGATGCGCGGGTCTTTCCTACGGGATGACGGTGGCTCCGTCCCAACCCGGGGACCAAAGCTTGGAGCAGAATGGGGCTCGGCTTTTCATGGCAGCTGACAGTCTTCAGCTGCTCGACGGTTGCACGCTGGACTATGAGGAGGAACTGACCCACACCGGCTTCAAGATCGTCAATCCCAAGGCCAAACAAACCTGCGGTTGCGGTACTTCCTTCGAGGCCTGACTGCTTGGCATCGAAATGGGCTCTACAGGACGCGTTTCGCCCAGGCATCCTGGCGGTTCGGAGATTTTACCGGGTTTTTCTTTTTTTTCAGACCATCGCGATCGCCCTCTATTTTGCTTATCACCACCTTCCTGCGGTACAAAGTTCCTGCGACTCGTTTGCCGCATGGAAAAAATCGGGGGGCATCCCCCTCTCCGCTTTTCTGACCGCCGTTGCCGGAACCATCCTTCCTGAATTGGTTCGTACGGTGGTGGGGCCAGATCGCACCTGGGATATGGGGCGACTACGTCGTTTGGGATGGAATTTTCTCTTTTTCTCCTTCAATGGCCTGCTGGTGGACCTTTTTTACCTGCTTCAAGCCACACTTTTCGGCATCGGCGCTTCTTGGAAGGTAGTTCTCCCAAAAATGGCCTTGGATTTCTTTGGTTTCATTCCTTGGGTCGCCCTCCC
>RGGS01000261.1 GCA_010024525.1 Verrucomicrobiota bacterium
ACCCCCTTTCCTTTCGGCTAGGGGTCTCTGGGCAAACTGAAGTTCTACGGACTTTTTTTCGTATCTTTGAAAAGTCCCACCTCTTACCCCTGCACTTTTTTTCTCAAGGCCCCGATCTCCACATTTACCTCGACCCACTCTTTCCCTTCAAACCGCGAAGGAACGGAGGATAACGTGCTTTCAAATTGCCGAACTCTTTCCACCGCGGGACCCCAATCTTTTTCCGACATCTCCGCCAATGCATCCCTCGCAATCTCTACGCAGGCAGGGTTGTGACAGAGGAGCAAAATCTCCTCCCCCGCCCGAATGGCCTGCCGCGAGGCCTCGGCACTTCCGTAAAGGTTGGCAATCGCACCCATTTCCAGATCATCGGTCATCACCAGCCCGCGATACCCCATTTTTTCCTTCAACAACCCGGTCACGATCTCGCGATTCAAACTCGCCGGTCCCGAACCTTTTCCCCAGGCCGGAAATTGCGCATGCCCCACCATGATGGCATCGCACCGGTTGCCCACTTCCCGGAACACCGCCAACTCCTCTTTTTCGATCTCTTCCCTGGTCCGGGAGACCAAAGGCAGGTCTCCATGGGGATCGATTCCACAAAACGTGTACCCGGGGAAATGCTTGCCTGTCCCCTTCACCCCCTCCTCCTGCATCCCTTTTAAAAACTCGCCGGCTCGTCGCACCACTTGGGCCGGATTTTCGCCAAAACATCGTCCCGCTAGGGAATTATCAATCCCCGCCCTTTCCCTGGGGGCAAAATCCAGCACCGGCGCCAAATCAAGATTGAGCCCGACCAGCTTCATCAAACGACCCGTCAAACGCCCATGCTCATAAAACCAATCATCCCTTCCCGCCTTGGCTAGATCTTCCCCGGAGGGCGGACGCTCTCCCATCACGGCAAGGCGGGATACCCTGCCGCCTTCCTGATCCACGGTCATGATGGCAGGATGATCCAGTAGCCCCGCACATTCCTGAACCAAGCGATGGAACTGACCTGCCTCGGCCATATTTCGCGTAAAAAAAATAAACCCCCCCGGTTGCACCCTGCGGATCAGGTCGCGCAACCCGTCCGTCAGTTCGGGACCCGGCACCCCCATCACGATCAACTGTCCGGCAGGATGAGCTTTCACCCCTTCGGCTTTAAGGAAAACAACCGCCCGGCGCACGCTCAAAGATCAGTTGCGATCTCGACCTGCTCCCCCCGCTTATTCTATGATTCCACGTTCAAGTATGGCGGCCTTTCAGATCATCTTTACCCCGGCGAGCTCCGCGGAAATCACCCGCCTACCGACCCCTTTGCAGGTGGAGGTGCTTCGCGAGTTTGATGTTCTGACCGCCGATTTCCTGGATAAACACCCCGACCGCTTTGGCACCGTCCGCTGCCCGGATCGCACCCTGTACCGCTACCGCGCGGGGGACTACCGAATCTACTTTGAAAAGACCGCCCAAGGACTCGTGATTCATCGGGTGCTCCATAAAAACTCCCTCAAGGATTTCGCCTTTCGCTCCCAACTCCCCCTCTCCGAGGACGAGGTCCTGGGCGAAAACCCAAAATTCTGGGAGCTCATCAACTCTCCCAACTCAAAAAACGAATGAACCCCCGCTGCCTAAGTCTGCTGCTTGCGGGACTTTTCCCGTTCCTATCGGGATGCCATTCTTCTCGTTCCATGTCGAACCTGATCGCCCTCTTCACGGATTTTGGCTCGGGCGACCCCTATGTGGCCCAGCTCAAGGGCGCCATCAAAACGATTCACCCGGAATCCGAAATCCTGGATCTCTCCCACGAAAATGCCGCCTTCGACATCGCCACCGCTTCTTACCTTTTGGCCAAATCTACCCGCACCCTTCCCGCCGGTACCGTGATTATCGCCGTGGTCGACCCTGGGGTCGGCTCCAGCCGGGAAGCCTTGGTCGTGCGAACCCAAGCCGGAAGAATCTACGTCGCGCCTGACAACGGGCTCCTGACCGAGGTCTTGGCCCGGGAGGGCCTCTCCGAGGCTCGGTACCTCCAAAACCCCAAACTCAATCTTCCGGGTTCATCATCGGCCACCTTCCATGCCCGTGATATTTTTGGTCCCGCCGCCGCCCACCTTGTTTCCGGAGTATCTCTCGATACTTGCGGACCGAAGGCGGATAAAATCATCCGGCTCCCCAGACCATTGGCTACCGTCATGGCCAACCAAGCCAAAGGGCAGGTCCTTTACATTGACCACTACGGCAACATTCTCACCAATATCCCTGGGTCCGAACTCACCAAGCTGAAACCAGGCCAGCTTCTCAGTTTGACGCTCCGGGGCAAAATCTTGTCGATTCCCTTCCTCCGGACTTACGCGGAAGCTCCGACGGACCGTCCCTTTGCCCTGATCAACAGCGATGGGGAACTCGAAATCGCCATCACCAAGGGGCACGCCGCCAAGGAATTGGGTGCCAAGGGCGGTGACCCGGTGGTGCTGAAACTCTAGGCACCCAAGCGGTTTATCCCTTCGTTTTCGGGGCCGATTTTCCTTTCTCCAACAACTCTCGCGCCATCGCCCGGGCCGCTTTTCCGTCTCCGCCCAACATTCGGCTCAGCTCTTTTTCCCTCTCCTCCCCTTCCACCCGCTCTAAG
>RGGS01000262.1 GCA_010024525.1 Verrucomicrobiota bacterium
TATGGGCGGATAGAAGCAGGCTGTTGGCCAGGCCTTCCTGACTTAAAATCGATATCCAGGCGTAGGTGCGGATCAGGAAGCTGGTCCAAAAGGGAACCATGACCAAGGTGAGGAGGATGCGCCGGTTTTTTGGACTGGCCCGACCAATGGTGTAGGCGGCGGGATAGCCGACCAGAACACATATCAGGGTGGCCACGAGCGCGTAGAGGATGGAGGAGCCGAAGATGCTCAACCAAGTGGCATCGAAACAGCGGAGATAGTTATCCAGGGTAAAAGAGTAGATCACCCGGCCCATATCATCGCGGCGGCTGAAACTGGTGAGAACCAGAAGGAGGGTTGGCAGGAGAACGAACAATCCCAACCAGAGCAACAAGGGCGACAGCAGGAGCCAGGATCTCCAGCCCGCCTGTTGGCCGGTGGAAACGGAACCTCCTTGCAGGGAATCAGCCACCGCAGCCAAGGGAAATTATTTTCCGCCAGCCTTGATCTGGGTGATCAGTTCGTCGATGGCGGCGGCCTGTTGGCCCAGATCGCGGAACGTCTGCATCCGGTTGATGTCCTGGGCGGGGGGATAGCTGGCGGGGTTGGCGATCTCTTCATTCGTCAGGAGGGCACGCGCCGCGCTGTTGGGATTATAATAAGGGAAGGCTTCCGAGATTTTGCGGCTGATCTCCGGTCGGAGAATGTAATTGATAAAGAGGTGGGCGTTTTGGGGGTGGGCAGCCGTTTTCGGAATGGCCAAATTGTCCACGAACAAGTGGGAGCCTTCCGAAGGCAGGACAAAAGCGAACTTTTTGTCGTCCCGGTAAAGAAGGGCAGCCTCGCCGCTCCAGATCACACCGAGATCCACATCTCCGTTTTTCAGGGAGGTCTTGGGGCTGTCGGAGTCGTAGACCTTCACGAGGGGAAGCCATTTTTTCAGGATGGGTTTGACCTTTCCGAGGTTTTCCGGAGTGACATCGTTGATGCCAAGTTTTTCCACGGCAAACGCCCAGCTGGTAATCTCCCGGGCATCGTCGAGGACGACGATCCGACCCTTGTGGTTGGGCGTGAAGACATCGGCAAAGCCTTTGATCGGGGTTTTCACCTTGTCGGTGTTCACGCAGATTCCGACGAATCCGGCCATGTAGGGGACGGAGAATTGGTTGCCGGCGTCATACGGCATATTGCGGAATTCCGAGGAGATGTTGGCCAGATTGCTCAAGGCGGCGGGACGGATGGGGAGAAGCTGATTCTCCCGAATCAGGGCCTCCACGGTGTATTCGCTGGGTTGGATGAGGTCGTACTTTCCTCCCCCGGCCAGAAGCTTGGTCACCATCTCCTCGTTGGAGGAGTAGTTTTCCACCGAGACCTTGATGCCGGTTTCCTTGGAGAAGTCGTCGATGACAGGCCGCAGGCGGCGAGGGCCAAGGGGAGGAGGGCAAGGATGAGATGGCGGATGGTTTTCATATTTATTCTCCTGAGTTGGATTGCTTTAACCTTTCACTGGCGAAGACAAGAAGAATGGTGAGGATGATTCCCAGCGCAGACAAGGCATTCAGCTGGGGGTTCAGACCGACCCGGACCATGCCATAGACCTTGAGGGGAAGGGTTTGGGACTCTGCCCCGGTCACAAAGACGGTGACGATGTAATCGTCCAAGGAGAGGGAGAAGGCCAAGAGTGCCCCAGAGGCGATGGCGGGAGTCAAATAGGGCAGGATGACCTTGAAAAAGGCCTGCCGGGGGGTAGCCCCCAAATCCATCGCGGCCTCCTCCAACGAAGGGTCCATGCCCTGCAGGCGGGCCTGCATTCCCACGAGGACGAAGGGGAAAGTGAAGGTGACATGGGCGATGATGACCGTGAGGTAGCTGAGCGGGAGGGATAGATTCACAAACAAAACAAGCAGGCTCACGCCCATGAGAATTTCGGGCATGATCATGGGGACGAAGATGAAGGCTTCCATCATCCGATGGATGGGAAAACGGAAGCGGTACAGCATCCAGGCGCCCAAGGTTCCAAGCCCGGTGGCCAGGAGGGTGGAGACGGTTCCGATCAATAAGCTATTGGTGAAGGCGTGAAGCAGGATTCGGTTTTGCCACAAGGCCTCATACCATTTGAGAGTGAAGCCTTCCCATTGGAAGCCGTTTTTGGATTCGTTAAAGGAGAAGAGAACGAGAAGAAAGATCGGAAGGTAGAGAAAAGCAAAGACCAGGGAGGTCCAAGAACCACAAACCCATTTCACGAGGGTGGGGCCGTCGGGGAGGCGGAAGAGACTTTTACGACCCAGGGAGAGGGCTCCGGTCATCGGGGATGATTTCAGATCAAGAAGCAGCTCCTTTTGAAACTTCATTGGCAAATGCTGCATGAAGTTGATCAGCATCATCTGCAGATGGTCGTTTTCATAGTAGCTTGCGCCGCCATCTTCTTCAAACCGCTTTTCGACAGCACTACTAAACCGCTTCAACAATACCATCAATTTATCTTGATTCTCTGTTGTCATCTCAAACTCCTGCCCTTGCTAATATCTCACGAACGACAGCTTCCTGCCTCGCGCTCAACTTGCCAAAGCAATCATACGCCTTGATCATCTGCCCTGCAAA
>RGGS01000263.1 GCA_010024525.1 Verrucomicrobiota bacterium
CCACGAATTTGGGCTTTTGCATTTGGTCGAGAACGGAGTGTTGGAGGTCGGGAGCAAGATTGCCGAGCAGCACGAAGGGAAGCTTCCTCTGGGTTTCGGGAAGCTGGGGTTGGAAATCGGCCACCACATTGAGGTCGGTTGAGATCGTCCGGCGGTTGTTCATGTTCTGTTCGTATTGGCCGTGCCAGCGGAAGGTTTTGCCTTGGGCAACCTGCAGGCCGGAAAGGTCGATTTTCCGTTTTTCCCAAATGGCGCGGTGATGGGCGGGAAAATCCTCGCCGACGACCGAGTTCAGGCTGACGGGGGCGTGAAAACTGGCGGCCAATCCGGCAAAGGAGGCGGAGCCGCCCAGCAGGTCGGAACGCTCGCCGTGCGGGGTCTCCACGCGATCGATGCCCACGGTGCCAACAACTAAAACGCTCATGACCGGTTAGCATCCTTCATCGGGAGGTCGCTGCCAAGTCGTGAAAGAATCTCCCGGGCAGCTGCGGTGGGGTTTTTGGCCAGAAGCAGGTGAGACACGACGCAAACGCGGTCCGCGCCTCGCTTCTTGATTTCCGGAATCCGCTGGGGATTCAGGCCGCCGATGCAGAAAAAAGGGAGTTTCAGCCGGCCAGCGATGGTGGAAATCTGTTCCGGCCCAATGGGGTGGTAGTCCGGCTTGGTTCCGGTGGCGTAGATGGGGCCAAATCCAAGGTAGTCGGGTCTGAGGGCTTCCCCGGCCTCGGCTTGGCAGGGGGAATGGGTCGAGAGCCCCAGAAGGGCGTGAGATCCGAGTAGGCGGCGGGCCTCGGGTATTCCGAGATCGTCCTGACCGAGATGGCAACCGGCGGCTCCCGAGGGTTCCACCAGATCGGGGTGGTCGTTGAGAATCAGGGGCACGCCGCGTTCAGCCAGCAACGGAACCAAGCGGCGGGCGGCGGCGAGAATGGTTTCCTTGGTAAGAAGCGTCGAGAATGACGTAGAGCCGGGCGCGTTGCAGTGCAGAGCGGGCTAGGCCGGGATCCAGAACCGGCGGCATAGCTTAGGAGGCGTTTTGGACTTTTTTCTCGAAAAACCTCTCGAGGAAATGGGTGGAGTATTTGCCCCGCCGGAAGTCCTGATCCCGGACGATCCGTTGTCCCAAGGGGATGGTGGTTTTGACTCCCCGGATGATGGTTTCATCGAGGGCGCGCTGCATCCTGGCGATGGCGGTGGCGCGATCAGGACCCACGGCAATTAATTTTCCGATCATGGAGTCGTAAAAAGGCGGGATGGAATAACCTCCGTACATGTGGGAGTCCATCCGGATGCCGATGCCCCCCGGGGGGTAGTAAAGGCTGATGGTTCCCGGGCAGGGACGGAAGTCCATGGCGGGATCCTCGGCATTGATGCGGAATTCGATGGCATGTCGTTGGGGGCGGAGATTTTCAAATTCAGAAGGAATGCGTTCCCCGGCGGCGATCTTGATCTGTTCCTTCACCAGGTCGATGCCGTAGACCTCCTCGGTTACGGGATGTTCGACCTGGATCCGGGTGTTCATCTCGAGGAAGTAGTAATTTCCGTTGCCGTCGACGAGGAATTCCATCGTCCCGGCATTCTCGTAATGCACGGCCTCGGCAAGCTTGATAGCCGCCCGGCCCATTTTTTTGCGGAGATCGTTATCGATCAGGGGCGAGGGGGCTTCCTCCAAAAGTTTTTGGTGGCGGCGCTGGATGGAGCAATCGCGCTCGCCGAGATGGACGATTTTGCCGCGTTTGTCCCCGAGGATTTGGAACTCGATGTGGTGGGGGTCCTCGATGAACTTTTCCAGATAGACCTCGGGGTTGCCGAAGGCTTTTTCCGCCTCCATGCGGGCGGCGAGGAATCCTTTCACCAGACTGACGTCGTTATGGGCGGGGCGCATACCCTTCCCGCCGCCACCCGCCACCGCCTTGATCATGACCGGGTAGCCGATTTTTTTGGCAGCCTTGATGGCTTCCTGTTCGGTTTGAACGGGACCATCGCTTCCAGGGGGAATAGGGACTCCGGCCTTGCGGGCGTTTTCCCGGGCAAGGGATTTGTCTCCCATCCGGCGGATGGACTCGGGGGAGGGGCCAATGAAACGTATGTTGCAGGATTGGCAGACTTCGGCGAAGTGGGCGCTCTCGGAAAGAAAGCCGTAACCCGGGTGGATCGCATCGACGTCGCCTACCTCGGCGGCCGAGATGATGCGGTCGATTTTGAGATAACTTTGCGGACTGGGTCCGGGTCCGATGCAGATCGCTTCATCCGCAGCCTGCACATGGAGGGAGTCGTGGTCGGGCTCGGAGTATACGGCGAGGGTGCGGATGCCGAGATCCTTGCAGGCGCGAATCACCCGGAGGGCGATCTCGCCGCGGTTGGCGATGAGGATTTTGTCAAACATGTGGTGGAGGGGGGCGGGAGTATGTCTCCCGGGGAGGATCAGGCCGGTTTGATACGGAACAAGGGTTTGCCGAATTCAACCGGCTTGCCATTTTCCGCCAGAATTTCCGTGATGGTGCCCGACATCTCGGCCTTGATCTCGTTCATGACCTTCATGGCCTCGATGATGCAGACCACCGTCTCGGCGTTGACCAC
>RGGS01000264.1 GCA_010024525.1 Verrucomicrobiota bacterium
TCGAGCAAAAGATGCCAACGGACAATCGAAACCACGACGGTTATGAGAATCCGCACCGCCCACCCCAGCCAACCCCTGGTTTCTGCCTTCATTCCGTAAAACAAAATCGGTTCCGTAAAATCCGGATACCTAGAATCCGGGTATCACAGTAATCCGTGGCTCCGCAGATCACGGACATGTTCGCCTCCGGAAGCCAAAACCATATCCAATGCGAATTTCAGGAGGCAAACCTCCCAGCCATCATCCACCCCCGTCAAGACGGCCGCCAAAGGATCGCCCTTCGACTCCACCTCCGACCGCACCCTTGCCGAGACCTCGTTCAACGCACCGGTGACATCGTAGCGCCGGGTTTCATCTTTCCGGAACGTGAAACCATATTTAAGGACGGCAATCTGGGAGGCAAACTGGCTCACGGCGTCGGCGTATTTCTCCGCTTTTTCCCCAAACCCCTCCAGCAGAAGTTTGGCGAAATGATCCGGGGTCACCAACTCAGGTTTGTGGGCATGGATTCTTCCTTCGCGAACCCGCATCCGGTTCACACTATCCATCTCCTCCGTGATCAAATGATAGTTCAACACGGTGGTGCCAAAGGTCTCCAGCCGCTTTTGCGGGGGGAGAATGACCTTGGTGTTCTCCAAGGCATAATGAAAATCATCCGGTTTCACAAGCTTCCCACCTTGGCTGAAATTGGGCGCAGATCAAATCGAGCCATACCGGAAATCCATGGCCTCAGCCCGGGTAGCTTCAGCTAGTCGTAATGCTTTTGAATTTTTTTCGCAGCGGGCCTAGACTCGGGAGATGGCCACTTACATCTACGAAACCATTCCCACCAAACCCGGCGAGTATCCGGAGCAGTTTGAACTCCAGCAGTCGATGAACGACCAACCGCTCACCCGGCACCCCAAGACGGGACAACCTGTTCGTCGCCTGATCAGTGGAGGCCTGGGTATCATTGGAACGGGCCGGGACTCGGGTCCCTCTTCCCCGTCCGGGCACGGTTGCGGATCCGGTTCCTGCGGATGCGGGCACTAAACCGAGTAAACGACCGCCCGCATCACGGCTTCCTGCACTTCGGCCACTGACTTGGAAACGGCCCGGCCAATCAGATCCATCTTGGAAACTTCGGCGATTCTCCGGCTATTCTGCAACAGTTCCGCATCCGAATAAACTGTCCGCAAAAGCTGGCAGGCGCTGGCCAGACTGATCAACACCACATCCCTCGGGGAGGGAATTTCCCCTCCGGTGACCACGGACCGAATTCGTGCCCTCACCTCACGCTCCTCCTGATCATGGATCATGGGATACCGGCGTCCGGGGATGACCCAAAGGATCTTCTTTTCCTCTTTTTTCAGGATGCCCCGTGAGACAAGTTTCTCCAAGGCGGCTTTTCGCAACCTATCACCGTCCGAGGAAAGAATACCCACCCAATACTTCGCATCCTTCTTGTCTTTGGCGTCCACGATCTCCTTTAAAATGGGGTCCAGCAGGTTGTCACCCAAAGGTTTTGCCTCCACCAGAGTCAGGTGTTTGAGATCCGTATCAATCCGGTTCTGAAAGGCCAATTCCAGGAGCGCCGCGCCGGCCAAGGCCTGATCCAAAGCCAAGGGGGGTAGATCGACGAACTTTCCCGACTGATCGTCCAATGCCAGCAACACCATCTCTTCGACGAAACTGAGCATGACTTCATCATTCCCCGCCAAGGCGATAAAACAAGGCATTCCTTTCTTTAGGTGCGTCGGCGATTCTCTTACCCTCAGACCATGCAACTGATTTGGATCTTGGGCGACCAACTCCTCCCCCAACATCCCCTTCTCCGCCCCGGTGCCAAAGATCAGCTCGTCGGCATGATCGAGTCCGTTCCCCGGGCCAGCCACCTTCACTATCACCAGCAAAAACTAACCCTCCCGGGACTTTCCAAAAAGCTGGGAATCCCGGTCCTGAGCCACCGCAGCCCTCAATTTCTCGTCCCCAAGGAGGAATTCGCAACTTGGGCCGCGGGCAAAAAACATCTGCTCATGGAATCCCACTACCGACGACTCCGGGCCAAACACAACATCCTCATGACCCGGGACGGAAAACCGGAAGGCGGCGACTGGAATCTCGACGATCAGAATCGGAAAACCTTCCGCGAATTTTCCAGGGAGAAGCCCGCCATCCCCCCACTAGCCAGTCCGGCGAAAGATCCGGTGGTTACGGAAGTGGCCAAAGAGGTGGCCCGTCTTTTCCCGCATCACCCGGGAAAAGCGGAGAATTTATGGATCCCTGCCACCCGGGAGGGCGCGTTGTCCTGGCTCCAGCTTTTTCTCCGCCAACGCCTGGAAAAATTCGGCCCCTGGGAGGACACCATGGTCGAAGGTCAACCCGTCCTATTCCACTCGGTGCTCTCCCCTTTCCTCAATCTCGGTCTTCTCACTCCGATGGAATGCATCCAGGCGGCGGAAAGGGCCTATCGGAACGGAAAAGCCCCCCTGAATTCAACCGAGGGTTTCATTCGCCAGATTCTAGGCTGGAGAGAGTTCATCCACGGAATCTACTGGCTGCGAATGCCCGAATACCGTGAAGTGAACTTCCTGAGGGCC
>RGGS01000265.1 GCA_010024525.1 Verrucomicrobiota bacterium
CCCACAGAGGATGGCAAAAGCCACGAGGCTGGTGGCGATCACTTTCCCGGGAAGATCGGAGGTAACCGGAGAAGATAGGGAAGCGAGACGAACACGCGTCAGACTGCGGATTCCCCCGTCGAGAAGAGCCAGAGAAACAAACAGGGAGCTGGCCAGGGCAAACAGCCCGTATCCCTCAGGCCCCCAATTCCGGAGCATCCAAGGCGTCAGGACGGCAAGGAAGATGGCTTTGGTGAGAAAATTGCCCCCCTGCCAAATCTGATTTTGGAGCAGTTCCTGAAAATAGGGACGGGATGCCAAGAGCATTATTTTAGGACAATTCCTCAAAAACGCGACGAGGATGTGCAATCGTTCTCGGCGTTCGGACAGTTTGGAATTTGAGGGTCATGGTCCTAGGATCGCGGGATGGGAAAGCTGCGATCCTTGCCCTTTTTTTGTCTGGTTGCCCTGATCCTGTTTTTTACCCTTCGACCGAGCCCCAATCTGGCGGAGATTTCCTGGCTTCCGGATTGGCTTCAAACGGGAGGTGATTCGGCGGATTCCTGGAGGAACTTCGGGGCGTTCTTTTTGCTGACCGCAAGCGGTATCTTGGCCTTCCCCAGATACTGGCGCCTGATTCTGGTGGTGGTGTCTTTGCTGGTGATCGGGCTTGAGGCGGGGCCTAAATCGGACATGCCGTAAAGGTTTGGAAATAGTCCAGGTTGCCCGAGAATCCCTATCAACCGGGCTTCGACGGTGATCTGGATGTTCCCATGACCATACCTTCTTTTTCGTCTTCTTCCCCGGAGATATCCTGCCCCTATTTGAATTGGATCAGGCCGGTTCTTTTTCTGGCGGCAGGTTTGGGTCTTCTGTTGCCGGTGATTTTATGGGCCAGCTGGATGGAGCCGGAAGGACTTCTGCGGTTTAGCCCGGGATGGAATAATCTGTTTCTTGGTCTTGCGGTGACGTTTTTTGCCATCTTGCTTCTGCTGGCTCCGCTGGTCTGGATGACGATCTGGCGATCTCTGGATGTGATTGGACTCACGCTCGCCCACCAAGGCCTCATCCTCCTCGGATATTTTTTCATCGAGCGAACTGCGGCCAGCTTGGGGGTGGCGGAATGGGCGGCGGTCCAAGAAGGTCTTCCCTGGATCGTCATGATCAACCTGGTGGGTTTCTCCATTCTTCTTTGCGTGTTGGCGGTGAGCTATGTCTGGGACCGGAAGCAGGGCTATCGCCTCAAGCCGCTATCCGCCCCCGCGGAGGATCTCGACCGGAGGTTGATTCCCTTTCTGCGGATTTTGGCGGTGATCCTTTGCGGGTTGATCGTGCTTCCCATGTGCATGACGGGTGCACTTCCGATGATCGGGGGTGGGGAAGGAGAGGATGTGCGGTATCAGATGCTTTCCTCGTCCTCTTCCCGACCGCTCTATCATTTTGCCACCGGCCTTGTGCCCGTGGTCGCGGGTGCATTATCCGTATCCATTTTGCGCCGGTGGCGAAGATTTCCGGTGCACGATGGGGTTCTGCTCCTCCTGATGACCGGTTTGCAGGTGGTGAGCGGCAACCGGTTACCGTTGGCCATTGCCCTTTTTATGACCGTGACGCTGGTCACGATGCAATCCCGACTGCCTCGATGGGTGTTTCCTCCGCTCTACACCCTCTTTCTGACCTTCTTCATGTTTCTCGGTGGCTTTAGCTCGTTGATGCGAACGGATCGGGAACGGTTACGGGAAGGGGATCCGTTCCTTGCCAGTCTCGGGGAGGTGTATCTGGGAAACAACGTGATCGATCTGCGGGATGGCGCCTGGGTCATGGGGCACTGGGATTTTGAACCGCTTCTGGGCCAAACCTACCTGGGCGGTTTGGTGGCCATGGCACCCAGCGGACTTTTCCCAAAAAAACACGACTGGCATCTCGGTCTGACCGCAGTGCGGATGGTCGGCATGGATGACCAAGCCCACTTTGGGCTGCGGATCACGTTTTTTGGCGAGGCGTTCCTGAACTTTGGCTGGCCCGGCGTGGCGGCCTTGGCCGTGCTGATGGGGACCCTCTGGGCCACGCTGCTCCGCGCCTTTCACCTGATCCTGCGGGACGACCCGGGCTGTCTTACCCGCAACCTGCAGGTGGTGGTCCTGATGCAAATGTGCAACCCGTTGACCAACACCAGCGACGCTTTCACCTTTTGGACCCTGCTGATTTTTCTGGTCATGCTTTGGCTCGCCGTGGTGCGGCAGGCCCGCATCGCGGCCTATCCGCAAGGGGTCCCATGAAGAACGTGGTGGCGCTGAACGGCAGGTTTACCCGGGCCCATTATCCTTCCGGAACCCAGGTGGCCTCCTTTCATCTTTTTGATGCCTTGGTGCGGGCTTCGCGGGAACTGGAGATCGTGGTTTTTGCCGACCCCACATTTCCCGGTGTGCGTGATTGGGCGGAGGTGCCACGCACCCGCCTGGTGCCGGTTCCCTTTCAACGGTGGTCCCGGCCCCGTTGCCAACTTTGGGAGCAGGCCGTTTTTACCCGACAGGCTTGGCGGAAGGGGTGCCGTCTGGCCCATCATCCGATGAACACTTCGCCGGCCCGGCCGGGACCGCTAA
>RGGS01000266.1 GCA_010024525.1 Verrucomicrobiota bacterium
CCGAACGAACACCCTCAAGATTGTGTGCCCCATCGAGAACCAACCTCCGCTTGCGGTCCAGGATTTGAAAGCGCCCCGGCCATTCGGTTTTCCGCAAGCCACGCCGAATCACTCGGTCAGGAAACCCTAGATAACGTCCAGCCTCCCGGGCCAAAGACAGGTTCCAACGCTGATGGTTGCCCAACAGTCGGGGGGAACCATGGAGCACAGGCAGAGGCCTCACTAGCTTGAGTGGACAACGAAGCTTCCTCGCCCGTTTTTGTAAAATTCGGGCAGCCTCGACCGGCCAAGGGACCGAAAAAACAGGCACGCCCCGCTTCAAAATCCCTGCTTTTTCCCTCCCGATCCTGGCATATCCCCGGCCCAGAATTTCCTCATGATCCCGACCCAGAGAAGTCAAAAGACAAAGTTCGGGAAAGACCACATTGGTGGCATCCAGACGCCCACCCAATCCTGTCTCCCAAACCACAAAATCCGCCCTCTCCTCCCGAAATATGCGCAGGGCGATCGCCGTGGCCGCCTCAAATAGGGTGGGTCTACCCCGCAGAGGCATTTGCCGCACCCCACGGATCACCGCCTCCGTGTTTTTTTGCAGAACCTGATTGCTCACCAGACGACCACCGATCCGAAACCGCTCACGAAAATCGACCAAGTGCGGGGAAGTATAGAGCCCGGGACGAAATCCGGCTTCCCGAAGAATTGAATCGACCGCCGCCGCCACGGATCCCTTGCCGTTGGTGCCGGCAATATGGATAAAGTTCAGACCTGCTTCGGGGTGGCGCAGGATCCGGAGAAGTTTTTGCATCCTCCCTAAGCCGGGCCGGATGCCCGCGGCACAGACCCCCGCCAACCGCCCAACTGGATCCAACCGCTTCAGAGATAACGGAGGAGGCGCGCCAGCGTCTCCTTCATTTCTGAACGTGGCACAATCATGTCGATCAACCCGTGTTCGTGCAGAAATTCCGAAGTCTGAAACCCCTTGGGCAATTCCTGTTGGGTGGTCTCGCGGATCACCCGCGCCCCCGCAAAACCGATCATGGCTTTCGGTTCCGCCAGAATCACATCCCCGAGGGAGGCAAAACTTGCCATCACGCCGGCCATCGTCGGATTGGTCAGAACGGAAACAAAGGGCAGACCCGCCGCACCGAGTTTGGCCAGCGCCCCGCTGGTCTTGGCCATCTGCATCAGGCTGAACATCCCCTCATACATCCGGGCCCCTCCCGAGGCGGAGAAAACAATCACCGGGGCTTTCTTCTGCAAGCCACGCTCGATTGTCCGCGTTACTTTTTCCCCCACCACTGCGCCCATGCTTCCCCCAAGAAAAGCAAACTCGAGGGCGGCCAAGGAAACCTCCCGGCCCCCGATCTTGCCCAAGCCGCAAATGATGGCGTCCTTCAAACCCGTCTTCTTCCGGTTGGCCTTGAGCTTGCTAGCATAACTAGCCACTCCTTTGAACTGCAGGACATCCACCGCCTCCATGCCGGCATCGTGCTCGATGAATTTTCCCCCGTCACAGACGGAAGTCAGACGCTCACGGGCCCCTAAGGTGAAATGGTGAGAACATTTCGGACAGACTTGCAGGTTTTTTTTCAACACTTGGTTGTAAATCACCTCTCCGCACCCGGGACATTTGGTCCAGAGTCCGCCCGGGATCCCGCGCGCACGCGCCTTCGCCTCCTTGCGGGGTTCGTATTTTCTGCGTTCGAATACAGCCATGGTTTCTTTAAAGGTTATCCCCGGGCCACGGTCAAGGCAGCCACCTCGGCGGCTCCCGCTTGGCGGAGGACTCGCGCACAGGCATCCGCCGTGGCCCCGGTGGTGAAGATATCATCACAAATTAGCAACCGCAGCCCCCGGGGGTCAAACCCCGGAGCCAGGGCCAAAGCCCCGCGCAGATTCCGCAAACGCTCCGATCTCCGCAGGCGGGCCTGAGGCGTTGTGGCTTTCGGTCGGATCAACCCTTCCCGCAAGGGAAGGTTCACCCTCGAGGCCAACCAACTCGTCACCTCTAGGCTCTGGTTGAATCCCCTTCTTCTTCTCCGCAATGGATGAAGGGGCACGGGAATCAGCGCATCCCATGATTCCGCGGCGTAGTGCTCTCGAAATCCATCCCGCAACCAGCGGCCCAACCAGGGGCGCAGAAAATATTCCCGACCATACTTGAAGCGCAGAATCGCCTCCCGAACCGATCCTTCTGCGCGGTAGGCCGCCCGCAGCCGGCTTAACGCCCATTTTCGTTTTTCACAATTGGCGCAGACGAAGGAATCGTAAATTGGCCGCGGGTAAGGTTCGGCGCAGCGCTCACAAAAAGGCCTCTCCAGGCGACCCCAGGGCCGGGGAGGTCTTCCGGGGGGAAAAAGGAGCCCGACGGCGGATTCAATCCAGAGGCGCACGAATCGGTTTCCCCATCAGGGAGAAGGCAAACAAAAGAAGGACCAAAAGGGGCAAGGGACCGGATTCCAGCGAGGGACCCCACCAACCGGAGGTGGCTTGGGAGACTTCAGGAAAAGAGGCGTCCGCCCATCTTACGCCTGCCACCCAGCCGGCATGCAGGCCCACCGCTGCCCAAAGGTTCCCCT
>RGGS01000267.1 GCA_010024525.1 Verrucomicrobiota bacterium
CCCCAGCAATCGCTGCAATCTCCAACATTCCGCTAGTCCACCAGATCCGGATCTTTCTTATGAATCCGATTTTGTTCCTCATTGCATTGGAAGCAAGTGGATCCCTACCGATAGCCCTTCTCGATCTTTTCTGCCTCCCAAAGAAGCGAACTCTTTTCCTGACTTCTGTCGTGGGCGAAAATAAGCCCAGCGAGGCTTCTTGATGCACGGGCTACTTCAGGTGATTTCGCTCCCAAGGTTTCCCGAGAGACCTCCAGTTCTGCTCGATGAGCTTTCTCTGCCTCCTGATAATCACCCAACTGCTTCCAGTTTTCGCCTAGCTCCCGGTGCGCGTAAGCAGTCTCGGGATGGTTCCTTCCCTTCTGATCAATCACCCTGGCAAGGTTTGCCTGAAGCTCTCTATTCCTCTGCCGCAATGCATCCACTTTATCCGCCAACCGCTTCTTTTCCCGCGCCCGATTGACTTTTACCCAAATAACCAGCCCGCCGATGATCGAGAGGAGTATCCACAAACCAGTATCGAGCTGCTGGGTTCCCTTTGTGTATCCAAAGGCTCTCGCTGGCAGGTAATCGAATAGCAGCGCAAAACTGGTGTAATAAACGAGCGGTATGCCCACGAATAAGGCCAACACCAAGTAAGTTGCCGGGCAAAGGATCCAACCAAGCAACAATTTAGGCAAACTCAACACATCCTCTTTCATGTTCTGCACCGCTTCGCCTGGATGGATCGCCTGGGAGGCACTTCCACCATGCTTGGGGGGCTTGTCGGACCGATCCCAATCATCCTCGAAATGCAGACTCATGGATTCTCCTGCAAGGGAGCACCAATCACCTCCCCGATCTTTTCCTTCAACTCGGCGGACTGGGAATCGTAAATCTTGGGACCTACGGTGGAAAAGTTGTCGTTAAGACTGCCAATACAGGCTTCGCATCGATCCATGAAAGGAATCTGGACATAGATCGTCTCATTGAAGATTGAGTGGGTATTCGTCTCCACAGTGCTGAGGGTTCCCAGAATCTCCCCACTCGTTGAGACCACCACCGGCCCGTCAGTTGCCCACTGGGCATGCTCCACAGGCCCCAGGAGTGATTGTGTCGAGAAATCCCCAGTCAGCGTTCCTGACTCGTTTGATATCGACTCAATCAGTGCCGGATTGGCGTTCAGGATACCGTAATATCCATCCGCCTCCTGGGCCCAAACGGCCCCAGTCATCAACCAACTCATCATCACCAGTGTTCTTTTCATGGTTTGAATCATCCAATGCCCCCTAGGACATTGGCTGGGTTAGCCCCTTAAAAGTTCGCCAACAAAAAAGAGGACCGGGTCGAATACCCCTACATCGCCTTTGGCTATCTTGGCGTTTTCGTCATGGACGTCCTCGAGCCATAGACCGAGTGGTTCGCAATAGAACCCTATGCGTTTCTGTTCGCCCAGTATCCGGGTTTTTAATCCTGCATGCATTGCCAGCTGCTGGGCCTTGGCCATCCCCTGCCCGGTCTCATATATCTCGACAAAGCCCCTTTGAATCAGAGATTCCCTGACTTTTTCATCTCCGGGACATAAGCCAACTATATCCGCCTGAGAAATCACCGGCATAAGTTCGCCTTGGAAGGTTGTGAATCCCTCCAGCTTTGGGCCCAGGCTGGGAAATAAGTAAATCTGTGCGGTCAACCGCTCCAGATACGAACTGATAGTGCCATTGTGAAAGTTAAGGGTATTCCGCTTCCACCAACGCTGCAGTTTCTCGTCAAAATATACCTGATGCTCCGACTCGCCTCGCTTGCCGCCTTTTTCCCATGGCTTGTTAAATTCCGACTCCAGAATGAACAATCCGGCCCTCTTGGCCCAGATCTCTAGGGCCCGGGCTTCAGCAAGGTTTGCTGATTTTTCGTCGATCCAGCTCTTTTGACCGTTCTGTCGTAGTCTGCGTAGGCTTCCTTGGCAGACCTCCAAGGCTGCTTGGAGATGGTTTCCGCCAACCGTTTCTCCGACTGCTCGTGAAATGCATTCAGGTAACGTCCGATCTTCGGTTCCGTAGAATCTTTCGAAGACCCGCTGCCTGACAAGTTCCGGGTTGATCGAGAACTTTTGGCCCGTCGATTTACCATGCATTTGGAGCTTATTTCCCTTTCCATAATTTGTCGAATGAGGGGTATTCGTGATTTTGAATCATAGTGGGGATATTATTTCACACCCCCTAGGACATTGGCTGGGTTAGGTATGACTTCTTGCCCTTTTTCCCTAGCAATCACGCTGACATAGCAAGTCAGCTTGCGCATGGCCTCTTTATGTCAAAGCAATAAAATCTACCAGACCCTGTTTTCTTCTCCCTCATCCTCTTCTGTATCTGATACTTCTAATATTTCTGCCCCATACTTGTCTAACTGCATTGCCATATATCCACCAAAAAATCCATCTGACGGACCATAATCTCTACGTGCACGATTGTACACCGATTTTATAATATTAATAATTTGATCATATTTAGATTTAATTGAAATGCCTTTATCATTTATGTTTATCAATGTTTTTTCATCATTATAAAAAGTA
>RGGS01000268.1 GCA_010024525.1 Verrucomicrobiota bacterium
CAAAGCCGGGGAAACGGCCCTGGGGCGGGCCATGGAAATTATGCATGGGCTCAACCACGGTCTGGTGGGTTTGGAGATTGCGGGACGAACCGACAAATGGATCGTGCAACAACTTTTGGCGCGGGATGGAAAGCCCCATGGGCCGGGTGAGGTGGCCCGTTTTCTGGATGTCTATGTCGGGCTTCTGGCGGAGGAACTGCCGCGGAGAAAAGGAGGACTGCATCCGGGCGTGCTGGGAATTCTCGAGGAAGGGCACCGTCGACCGGATATCGTGCAGGCCCTGCTCACGGGAAATATTGAGAAGGGGGCGAGGCTGAAACTAACCCGGTACGGGGTGAATCACTTTTTTGAATTCGGGGCTTTTGCCGATGATTCGCCAGTGCGAAACGAACTGGGGCCCCATGCCCAACGGCGCGCCAAGGAGCGGCACGGTGACGAATTTCCTCCGGAAAGGATTTTTATTATCGGGGACACACCGCATGACGTTGCCTGCGCACGGGCGATTGGGGCCAAGGCGATCGCCGTGGCCACGGGTTCCTTTTCGGAAAAAGATCTGAGGGATTGCGGGGCAGATGCCGTATTTTCCGATCTGGGTCAACCGGAGAAATTCTTCCAGCTTTTGGATTAGGGAGAGGGGGCGGTCTCCAGGGAGACGGAGAGGCTCTCCCCCGGCTTTTTTTGGTAAGCGGAGGAAAGGGTGGTTCCGTTCGTGGAGGTGGTGATCACCAGATATGACCCGGGTCTGGCCGGATCGGAAATCTTTCTGATTCCCTCGAGGCCGTTTTCTTGAAAGGCGATCGCAGCCTTGGTGAAGGCCAAGGCGACTGATACTCCATCTGTGTTTTTTCGAATTCCTTGCATCCGTCCAGGGCGCCGCGCAAAGAGGGGGCTAGGTCTTGGTCTGGGGTTCCGGCCACCCATTGCCTCCATGCTGCCCCGGACAGGTAAGTCCTTTGCTCCAATAAGGCGATCTGCTCGGCTCCTTGGCGAATTGTGGTTGCAAGAGCACGAGTGGTTTTTGGGCCGTCCACATGGGTGAGGAACCAATCTGCATCGAATTTATTACCCAAAAGTCGGGTCAGAGCCATGCCGGCGGGGGTTTCGGCGGGCAGGGATTCGAGGTATTCCGCGGTTCGCAGGAAGACCGCCCGATCTGTTTTGAGTCCTTCCCGGAGGGTTTTGATGGTGGGTGGGGGAGGGGTCAGAAGGAGGAGTTCCTTGGGATCGGCGCTAGGCGGTGGAAAAAAGTATCCGGATTCCTGAAAAACCTTTGTGGCCCACGAGGTCAGGTAAACCGAGTCCGTGACTCCCCAACCGCTGAAGCTTCCGTAACGGAGAGTCCCAAGGGAGGTGCTTTGCCGCAAAAGACGCAGCAAAAAATCCGGATGACCGCCGAGCGGTTGCTCCCAATTGCCCGGTTGGCCCGCCTGATAAAATCCGTAGCGAAGGAGATCCTTATATTCTTTGTCCACCAAGGGAAAGTGGGATCGAAAAAAGATGGCTGAATCAGGAAACTTTTCCCAATCCGGTTGGGGGCCGGATAAAAAAGGTTCCCAGGCTTCCCCAAACTTTTCCTGATAGTTTTTCAGGGCCTCCAACTCGGCTTCACTCCAAGCGGCGGGAGTCTCATCTTTGGGGGTGTCCCGGTCCCTTTTGACTGCATTCACGAGGATGGCGGGAATGGTTTGGAGCTCAGCGAGCCGGACGATCAGTTCCGCGACCTCCGGGCTGTGCTCCGCCGGGGGTCGAGGGAGTCCGGCCAGAGCCTTTTCAATGAGCGCATTCTCCTGATCCCCCGGGGAATCTTCCGGTGGCTTGGCGGCCTCCTCCTCTCCAATAAAAAAATCTCTTACGGAGTGGGAAACGGCGACCCGACCGGTGATCCACCAAGCAATCGCTCCCAATAGAATGAATACGGCCAGAAGATTCTGGAGGGGGCGTTGCATAACGGCGGGAAGCTGAGCTTGGGCGTCCAGGACTTTCCATTCAACAGGTCAGGACTTGCCGTTGGTCAGCAGTTTGCGAAGAAAAGAGATGGCTTGTCGTCGGTATTTGGTGTTCTGGCTGACCCTGGTGGGGTGCTCGACACGGCTGGCTCAGGCCGCCGCCACGCCGGAGCAACATCAGAAGTTGGTGGAGACCTGTCGCTGGTTGGCGTCCCAAAATCTGGCCTACTCCCAATCGTGGCAACCTCCCGGGCATCCCTACGTCATCACCATGGACTGTTCCAACACCATCCGGTACATCGTCTGGAAAGTCTTCGGCATCAATCTGCCCCGTACCGCCTCAGACCAATACGTCATTCTTCGTCAAAAAAACAAGGTTCGCGCTGTGCCTACCAAGTCCGATGGCACCGTGGATGCGGACCGACTCATGGCTTCCATGCGTAGCGGGGATCTGCTTTTTTGGGAGTGGACTTACAATGTTCCCAGGGATCCACCCATTAGTCATGTGATGATCTATCTGGGGAGAAAGAAAAATGGCCAAGCCATGATGGCTGGTTCTTCCCAAAGACATGACGGGGAGCGGGGGGGCGGGGTCGACGTCTAC
>RGGS01000269.1 GCA_010024525.1 Verrucomicrobiota bacterium
TAGGTAGGGCGGCCTCGATGAGGCCGCCTAATTTGAGAGTTTTATCTTTAAATTAAAAACGCAGGCGGGGTCATCGACCCCGCCCCACCTTGATTCAAATTTACAAAGCTCTGCATGGACGCGTAAAGGTAGCCGTCCCTACCGGTGATCAGACGTAATCTATTTAATGGTGAACCGGTAGGGCAGGGTCGACGACTCTGCCGTACCAGCTCTTCTAAGGCTGATAGCGGAGCAGACGGAGGGCGTTGGCGGTGAGCAGAAGACTGGAGAAGGCCATGGAGGTGGCGGCCCAGGTGGGGCTGAGGGCCCAACCGGTCGAAGAGATGAAAAGGCCGGCGGCAGCGGGCAGGGCCAGAGCGTTGTAGGCGAAAGCCAGAAAAAGATTCTGACGGATGACCCGGACGGTGGCGCGTCCCATGAGAAAAGCGCGGGCCACCCCGGCGATGTCGCCTTTCAACACCACGACGGCGGCCGCTTCCTTGGCCGCATCGGTCCCGCTGCCAAGGGAGATGCCAAGATCGGCGGAGGCCAAAGCGGGCGTGTCGTTGGTTCCATCTCCCGCCATAGCGACCAGTCCGGGAACCGTTCCGATCAGGGCCGAGATACGGGCGGCTTTGCCGTCAGGTTTGACCGCGGCCTGCACCCGGGTAATGCCGAGCTGTGAGGCGACGGCTTGGGCGGGTCCGGGTTGGTCACCGGTGAGAAGCTCGAGATCGATGCCGAGTTGTTTCAGGGATTGGATGGCGGCGGGCGTGGTGGAGCGGATGGGATCGGCCATGGAAAAAACAGCCGCGAATCGACCCTCGAGAGCAAAAAATACGGAGATAGAAGGTGGGCCTTGGGATATCGGGGTGGATGAAGTTACAGCCGAAGGAATTTCCACCCGGTGTTGTTGGAGAAAAGAGAGATTCCCGAGCAGGAGAGTTTTTCCTTCGGAAGTTTTGCCCGCGATGCCTTGGCCCGGGGTGTCTTGGATGTCGGAGATTTTTTCCAATGTCAGATTTCGGGACCGGGCGGCTTTGACGATGGCTTTGGACAGTGGATGCAGACTGGAGGCCGCGAGCGAGGCTCCGAGGGTGATGGCCGAGGTTTCCGAGACACCCTCCGCCGTGGTGATGCGGGTGACAGCCGGGTTGCCCTCGGTGAGCGTGCCGGTTTTGTCGACGACGAGGAGTTTGACCTTGGAAAGTTTTTCGAGGGAGGAGGGGTCGCGAATGAGGACGCCGAGGCGGGCGGCACGGGAGAGGCCGCAGGCGGTGGCGACGGGGGCGGCGAGGCCGAGGGCACAGGGACAGGCGGCGATAAGAACGGCAACAGCCCGGTTGATGGCCGTGCCGGTAGTTTCGCCTGCAAAGATCCAGCCAAAAGCGGTAGCGGCGGCAAGGACCAGGACAAGCGGGGTGAAGATGCCGGCAATTTTGTCGGCGACGCGTTGGAAGGGTGGGGGATTTTCGCGGGCCTCCTCGACGAGTCGGGCAAGTCGGGAGACAAGGGAGTCGTTGCCGGCTTTTTCGGCGAGGATGAGGAGTCGGCCTCCGGAGACGAGGGTTCCGCCGAGGACGGGATCCCCGACAAATTTTTCGATGGGGAGGGGTTCGCCGGTGAGGATGGATTCCTCGACGGAGGCGTGGCCCTCGAGGATGGTGCCGTCGGTGGGAATGGTTTCTCCGGGGAGAACAAGGAGTTGATTGGCGGGATGAATTTCCGACCAAGGGATAATTTTTTCTGAACCGTGGGAGAGGAGTCGGGCGGTGGGAGGAGTGAGGGAGAGGAGGCCTTGGAGGGCTTGTGCGAGTTTATTTTCGGAGCGCTGCTCGATCCATTGACCGGCGAGGACGAGAGTGGTGATGGCGGCGGCCGCATCAAAAAAAAGATCTCCATGGCCGTGTTTTGAAAAATATATCCTAAATAGGCTATATAAGTAGGCAATGATGATGCCTGATCCCAATAGTGTAAACATATTAGGTCTAATCATTTGCAAACTTTTAAAGAAGGATTTTACGATGGGAAAACCTATCCCAAAAACGACGATACTAGATATAAGTACCTCAATATAAGAACTATATGAAATTGTAACGTGGCCTGATGCAATAAAGTGCAGGGGGACGGTTAGAAGAATAGAAATAAGGGAAAGTTTTCCGTATGGGGTGGGTTTAGATCGGGAGGAGTGGCAGCAGGACTGGGCCATGGGCCTTTAGATTAAGTTTAAGTTGAAGTTTAAGAAAGGTTTCATTGATAAGTAGTTGTATGAAAGGAGGGAAGATTACCTCAAATTACTCGTGAACGAACGAGGGTTAGCTGGCGTGGCCTTTAGCAATTGTCTGATGGGAAAACGGGTTAGGAAAAAAATATTAAAAAAACCGTTGACCTAAATTGTGGGGGGCGTATGCTTTCCATCCCCTTAATTTCAGTTTCGAAATTTTTATCGGATCTGTGGGGAAAATTTCAGTTCTTTTACAACGTGGTGTTCTTTTGTCTGACAACAGGCAGAAGGATGCAATTCGACAGCAGAAGTTCAAAGAAAGA
>RGGS01000270.1 GCA_010024525.1 Verrucomicrobiota bacterium
CGCCGCCAGAAGAGACCGGGTCTTCATGCAGGGAAAGGGGTCAGGATCAACTCCGGCGCCGCCACCAGACCAGAACTCCCAAGGCTCCGGTCAAGAGCGGGATTCCGCCCAAAACCGCTATCATGATCACCCGCTCTTGGGACTCATCCATCGAAAGGGCAAAGTCCTTGGGGGTTTTGGGTGAAATTCCCAGGGACTCCTGCCGCCCCAGGATCCAGTTCAGGGCGTTGACGATAAAATCCACCTCCATCGGGGAAATATTCTGATTCGAGAAGGCGGAGGCGGAACCCACCACCACCGCCCGCAAGGAAACAGCTTCCTTTCCCTTGTCTCCTGGAGCCGAGCCATCCAGGGCCGCCGCCACGGTAAAGGGTCCTTTGCGATCCTCATTCTCCACAAAATCGCTCTTTTTCCCTCCGGCCAAAGGCCAGTTCTTGGCCCAGTAACGATCGGAGGTTTCAACCAGCATCTCCGCTTTCACCGTGGAGGGCGGACCGACCGGTTTCATCGAAAGGGAACGACTGGGCCCCAAGCGCAAGGATCCACCAATATTGTCGATCCACCGGATGGCCGGATGGTCGGAAAAACGTGTTCCGACGACCTCGTCGTTCAAGCCTTGGGTCAAACCCGCCGTGCTCAAAACCGCCACTTTCCGGAATATTTTGTCCCCGTTCACGCTGACCCCATGCTCAGCTAAAAGATTCTCAAGTCCGGTGGGAACCCCCGGATCGAGCAGCAACAGAATTTTTCCGGGCTTGCCGACATAAGCCTGCAGGGCGGCCACCGATGCCGCCGGCACCTGAAACCTTGGCCCCGCCACCAAAACGGCGTCCGCATCCGCCGGCACCCCCTCCTGCTCCGCCAACTTCAGTGGGACGAGCTCAAGATTCTGCGAACCCAACCTTGCGGAAAGAAGGGAATATCCCCCCGGATCACGGTCGGTGGTGTTGAGATTGTACTCCCCGGACCCCTCCGTGACGTAGATTTTGGCAGGCTTGCCCTGCACCAGGGAACTGATGGCCGAGGAAATCTTTTCCTCCGCCCGGAAGGATTTCACCCGGGCTGCCCCACCCTGCATCATCATGCCGGGATCGACCTCCGCCATTTCGGCCACCTTAAGAATCCGGGAGCGATCTCCGTACTGCACGATCACCACGTTCTCGTTGCTCGTCAGTTTGAACTTCTCCGCCAGTTTCTGCGCCGTTTGGAAATCCAGGAAAGGCTGCACAATCTCCACCTTGACCTTTCCGCCGGACCGGTAGCGGTACTCATCCAACAACTTTTGCACGTCGTCCTGAATCAGGCTTCCCGTGGTGTCCTGTTCCGGGGCCAGAAATGCCGTCAAAACCATCTCCCCCGGAAGATTCTTCAGGAGGTTCAGCGTCTGCCCGGAGAGCTCCTGAAACTTGTTCAGGGTGAAGTCCGCCCGGTAGTAGTGCCTCCACCCGATGTAATTCACCCCCAGGAGCAGGGAGAAAAGAATCGGCAGGAACAACCAATGATTAAAAGTCTGGGCTCTCCTCTCCTTGCGGAGTTCGGAAAGCGGCGGTGGGAGGGGGCGTGAACTCATGGTCTCCTCCTCATCCGTTCAGCCTGCGTCCCGCCATCACCCTCTGGGTGAGGATCAGGAAAAAGGCCGTTCCGCTCAGGTAAAAAACCACGGCCCGGGAATCAAAGAGCCCGGCACTGAAGGAGCGCATCTGCTCCAGGGTGAAAATATAGGTCAGGGCATCGCGCCAACCCGGATCGCGCACCAAATAACTGAGAAATCCGGCAAAAAAGAGAAGGGCGATGATGGTGAAGGAGATCATCGCAGCCACCGCCTGGTTTTTGGTCAGCACGGAACTAAAAAGACCGATCGAGAGATACAGCATCCCCACGAGGATGACCATCAGGTAAGAAAGTCCCAAGGGCATCCATGCCACCGGGACGGCGTTTCGGGTGACCAACTGGAAGATGGCCAACCCGGCCAATGAAGGCAGCCAAAGCAGGATGTAAAAGGAAAGCGCCCCCGCGAACTTCGCCAGGATCACATCGCCGTCCCGGACCGGAGCGGTCAGTAGCATCTCGATCGTTCCCGTCTTATATTCCTCGGAAAAAAGCCGCATCGTCAGAACCGGAACCAAAATGATCAGCAAAAACCAAAAATGGAAGATGTAGAAATAGATCTGCATCACCGTGAACTCCCGCACCCCCTGCCCCAGATACGCCACGCACTGGCTGAAGCTGAATCCGTTGATCAGGGCCATGCAGGTCAGCAGAACCCAGGCGATCGGCGACAACAGGATCGCTCCGGCCTCCCTCTTCCATAAAATCCAAAACGCGCGCGTCATATTTACTCCTGGGTGAGTTCCACAAAGACATCCTCCAACCTGGCCTTCTCCCGGCGGAACTCCCGCAAAGGCCAGTTCTCCTTTTTGATCAGGGTATCCACCTCCCCGCGAATGTCCTTGCCGGGGGAAGCTGTCACCTCAAAGAAAACCCAATCGC